>USOF01000191.1 GCA_900556285.1 uncultured Collinsella sp.
GATGCTCAGGAGTCTCGTGGGCTCGGAGATGTGTATAAGAGACAGATCATATGGATGTTGCCTGCTCGGGCAACATCATCAAGAACGTCAAGAGCGTGACCGTGCCCAACTCGGGCGGTATGCACGGTATTGAGGCCGCGGCCGTGCTGGGTGCCGTGGGCGGCGACGCCAAGAGCGCGCTCGAGGTGCTCGAGAGCGTCGATGACGCGGACCGCGCCCGCGTGGCCGAGCTGCTTGCCGATGCGGACTACTGCGATGTGTCGCTTGTCGAGGGTGTGCCCAACCTCTACATCAAGGTGACTGCGACGGCCGGGGGCCATACCGCGGTCGTCGAGATTACCGATCACCACACTAATGTCACGTGCCATACGCTCGACGGTATTCCGGTATGCGGTAAGTCTGCGGGGGAGTGCGCCGCCTGCGCCGAGCGCGTGGTGGCCGAGCGTGCGGCAGATAACGCCGACACGCCCATGTCGATCGAGACCATCATCGACTTTATCGAGGACGGTGACATTGAGGACGCCCGCGCTGCCGTTGAGCGTCAGATTGAGCTGAATGGCGCGATCAGTGCCGAGGGTCTCGCGCACGCTTGGGGCGCCGAGGTGGGCCGTACGCTGCTGGGTGCTCGTGCCGATGACGTCGCCTGCCGCGCCCGTGCCCGTGCGGCCGCCGGGTCCGACGCCCGCATGAACGGTTGCGCGCTGCCGGTCGCCATTGTGTGCGGCTCGGGCAATCAGGGCATTACCTGCGCATTGCCCGTCATGGAGTATGCCGAGTACCTGCGTTGCGACCACGAGCGCCTGGTGCGCGCCGTGATGCTGTCCGATCTTATCGCCGTGCATATCAAGAGCTATATTGGTGCGCTTTCGGCGTTTTGCGGTGCTATTTGCGCTGCGTGCGGCGCCGGCGCTGCGATTACCTGGCTGTGCGGTGGCACGCGCGAACAGATTGGCGCGACCGTCTCGAACACGCTCGGTAACGTGGGCGGCATCGTGTGCGACGGCGCCAAGGCGAGCTGTGCCGCCAAGATCTCGGCTGCCGTCGATGCGGCGATTCTGGGCCATGATATGGCCATGCAAGGTCGCGGCTTCCGCGCCGGCGAGGGCCTGATCCAAGATACCGTTGAGCAAACAATCGCCAGTATGGGCTACGTAGGCCGCGTGGGCATGAAGGACACCGACATCGAGATCCTCAACATCATGATCGGCAAAACCCAGGTCTGTTAAGACAGTTCGTCGGCTACTTGGTGTTCGTAGAAGGCTTCGATTACGGCGTTAAAGTCGCGGGCGAAGTCTTCCATGGTTCCGCGCCAGGTGGCTCGGCCGGGTTTTCCCTGGCCAACATAGGCAGTTTGAATGCCGCAGGCGGGACTGGGGAAGTCGCGCTTGGGATCGTTGCCCACCATAAGGACCTCGTGTGGCTCGAGCCCCATCACCTGAAGCTGCTCTAGATAGTAGGTGGCATCGGGCTTGCAGCGGGTGGCGTTTCCCATGTGCGTCACGAGTTCAAAGGGGGCGTCGGCCAGGTCGCCCCAACCCATGCGGCACTCGATGGCCCCCTGGGGAAAGCTGGGGTTGGTAAAGAGCGCGCAGCGCAGCCCTGCGTCCTGTACGGCCTGGAGCGCGGCGTGTGCGCCCGGCATGGCGTGGGCGTTAATGATATCGTCGTTCTTGTACGGAAGAACTTCGCGGTCATAGTAGGTAAACGCCTCGTAGATGAGGGGATCGGAGAGGCAGATCCCGCATCGGCGCTCGACCTCTTCTTGGTAAAACTCAAGATTGGTGCGGTTGTCCGTGCCGCTGCGGCGATTGGCGTTGAGGTCGACCAGGATGGTGCCGAGGCGCGCCATCGTGCCACCGCGGCTGCGGCGCCCGATATCCGCGAGCATCGAAGAGACATCCTTAAAATAGCGAAGGATGAACGCGTTGAGGTTGATGCTGAGAAGCGTTTCGTCCATATCGAAAACGACTGCTTTGAGCACGCGGGCACCTTTCTCGAAAAATCGATCTAGAATCGTTGGCTCCGGATACTTTACCCCAAAGCCGAATGCCTGGCTGGTTATCGTCAAGTTGCGGAGACGTGTGTTCATAAGATTACGAAAAAGTCTCCACACGAGTAAAAAATCGCAGTTCACGCTTGAAATCGAACTCATTTCCCCGTAACCTATACGAACGTGATTGCATAAGCGTCACATTAGTATCTGTCGGCTCCCGAGTGTTCCTAAACGTTGTGTGCTTGTCGCACCCTTCTGTAGGTCCTAGCAATCGGGGCCCCGTAGTTCGAAAGGGGTCCACCTTTGAGTGAGATTCAGAACTCGTCCATTTTCTCTCTTGACGATGTCAACGAGGAGGAGATGAACAACCTCATCGACGGTACGATTACCGACTTTGATGAGGGCGATCTCGTTAACGGCACTGTCGTTAAGATCGAGCATGACGAGGTGCTCGTTGACATCGGATTCAAGTCCGAGGGCGTTATCCCGGTCCGCGAGCTGTCCATCCGCAAGGACGCTAACCCTGCAGACATCGTTGCACTCGGTGATCCCATCGAGGCTCTGGTACTCCAGAAGGAGGACAAGGACGGCCGTCTGGTTCTCTCCAAGAAGCGTGCCGAGTACGAGCGTGCTTGGAACCGCATCGAGGAGAAGTTCAACGCCGGCGAGAACGTCGAGGGCGAGGTTATCGAGGTCGTCAAGGGCGGTCTTATCCTCGACATCGGCCTGCGCGGCTTCCTGCCCGCTTCCCTGGTTGACCTTCGCCGCGTGAAGGACCTCACCTCCTACATGGGCACCTCCATCGAGGCTCGCGTCATCGAGATGGATCGCAACCGCAACAACGTCGTTCTGTCCCGTCGCGTGGTTCTCGAGGAGTCCCGCAAGGCCGAGCGTTCCGAGATTCTCTCCAAGCTCAAGAGCGGCATGCGCCTCAAGGGCACCGTTTCCTCCATCGTGGACTTCGGCGCCTTCGTGGATCTGGGCGGCATCGACGGCCTCATCCATGTGTCCGACATCAGCTGGACCAAGAAGGTGCGTCATCCCAACGAGATCTACAAGGTGGGCGACACCGTGCAGGCCAAGGTGCTGACCGTTGACCAGGAAAACGAAAAGTTCACCCTGGGCATCAAGCAGCTGGTCGATGATCCGTGGGGCCATGTGCCCAGCACCTACCCCGTGGGCTGCACCGTGAAGGGCGTGGTGACCAACATCACCGACTTCGGTCTGTTCGTGGAAGTGGAAGAAGGCATCGAAGGTCTGGTGCACGTTTCCGAACTTTCCAGCAAGAAGATCAAGAGCCCTGCCGAGCTCTACAAGGAAGGTCAGGAAATCCAGGCCAAGGTCATCCACGTGAGCGCCGAAGAACGCCGCCTGGGTCTGTCCATCAAGCAGATCAAGGACGACGAAGACCGCCGCAAGCCCAAAGAATTCCACGCTGGTCCCCA
>USOF01000192.1 GCA_900556285.1 uncultured Collinsella sp.
CCGATAACACGTTTGCTTGCTGAGCTTGTGGGCTTCGTTTTGGCGGGACCCGGTATTCTGCAGCTTTTCAATTGACGGCTCGCGTTTCTGTGAGGGGGCGCGGGCCGGTTTTCTATCAGCCCTATTGACTTGGCGGGCTGTCATAAGAAAGGGAAGGCTCCTATGGAGTTTGTTCTTGATAACGGTTCTATCCGCGTAGCACTGAGCACGGCGGGCGGCTCGTTCACTTCTATTGCGGCCAACGGCCGTGAGTACCTGTGGCAGGGCGACCCGGCGGTGTGGTCGGGCCAGGCACCCATTTGTTTCCCGATCTGCGGCGGCCTTCGAGACGGTCACGCAATGACCATGGGCGGCCGCGAGGTCAAGCTTGCCCGTCACGGCTTTGCTCGCAAACAGGAGTGGAAGCTCGAGGAGCAGGGCGACAACATGGTCGCGCTGAGCTTAGGCTCTGCCGACCATGCCGAGTTGCTCGAGCAGTACCCGTATCCGTTTAAGATCGTTGCTCGTTACACGATCGATGCGGAGAAGGTGGCCGTGTCGTACGAGGTGACCAATGAGGGCACCGAGGACATGCCGTTCTTTGTGGGCGGTCACCCTGGCTTTAAGTGCCCGCTTGACGAGGGCGAGTCTTATGACGACTACGAGCTCCGTTTTGAGCAGCGCGAGGCCGCCGAGCTCTGTACTGCCGTTCCCTCGACGGGCCTGATTGATGTTGAGCATCGCAGCAAGAACCCGATGGTTGGCCATGACCTGCCGCTGACCCACGAACTCTTCGACTTCTCGGAGACCATCTTTGACGTGCTCGAGAGCCGCGTAGTTACGCTGACCAAGAAGACCGAGGACAAGGGCGTGCGCCTGACGTTCCCCGATATGCCGTACCTGATTGTATGGAGCAAGCCCGAGGGCGACTTTGTGGCTGTTGAACCGTGGGGTGGTCTGTCCACCTGCTCCGACGAGGACGATATTCTGGAGCACAAGCGTGGCTGCCTGGTGGCCAAGCCGGGAGAGACCGTCACCCGCGGCTTTGAGATCGAGATCCTTTAACGAGCTATCGTATGTTTGGGGCGCGCGTGTCGTGCCCCGGAAACAGGAGTTCAATATGATTCTGACCGTTACCATGAACCCGTCGATTGATACGCGCTATCAGCTCGACAAGCTGATCATCGACGATGTTAACCGTGTGACGCCCGAAAAGACCGCTGGTGGCAAGGGCCTCAACGTGAGCCGTGTGCTGCTGCAGCTGGGCGACGACGTGCTCGCGACCGGTCTGCTCGGCGGCCACATGGGTGCCTATATGGCCGAGCTCATGGATGCCGATGGCGTCAAGAACGACTTTGTGCCCATCGCCGGTGAGACGCGCATTTGCCTGAATATTCTGCACGAGGGTAATCAGACCGAGCTGCTGGAGAGCGGCCCGCAGATTGCTCCGGCCGAGCTCGAGGCCTTTACGGCCAAGTTTGCCGAGCTTGCAGCGAAGGCGGACGTTGTGACGCTTTCGGGCTCGCTGCCGCGTGGCGTCGATGCCGGCTACTATGCCGAGCTCGTCAAGATCGCCGAGGAGGCGGGCGCCAAGGTGCTGCTTGACACCTCGGGTGCATCGCTGGAGGCCGCGCTGGAGTCTGACGCTAAGCCTGAGCTCGTAAAGCCCAACCTGACCGAGATCAACGGCCTGCTGGGTACGTCCTTTACGACCGATGATGTCGATGCCCTGCGCGAGGCGCTTGCCGCCGATGACCGCTTTGCCGGTATTCCCTGGGTTGTCGTTTCGATGGGCGCTGCCGGTTCGGTGGGCTTCCATGAGGGCCGCGCGTTCCGCGCCAAGACGCCCGCGATTGCCGCTGTGAACGCGACGGGTTCCGGCGACTCGACCATCGCCGGCTTTGCGCATGCGATTGCTGCTGGTGCCGACGACGTCACGGTGCTCAAGACCGCCAATACCTGCGGCAAGCTCAACGCCATGGATCCCAAGACCGGCCACCTGGTCATGGACCGCTGGGACGAGATCTACAACAACGTTGAAGTAACGGAGCTGTAGGGTTACGGCGTTTTGCCAAACGCCGTAACGGCTCGACGCTGCGCGGGCCGCATTTGGACAATCTGACGTTCAACTTCAAGGGCGCGACCAGAAGGTCAGCGCCCTTTCGTTTCACGTCACCTTGTCTCAAATGCGGCCCGCTCGCTGCCGTTGCCAAAACATCGGCGTTGCCTTGCTTCGGGAATGCGGCAGATAGAGACGTTCCTTTTTTGCCGGCAGTTTGGGACACTCCTTACGGGGCACCCCTTCCACAGCGCCTATGCCAGCTTGTCGATTTGCCCAATCTCCCAGAGCGGAATGTTGACGAGCGTGCCTTCGTCTCTATATGCCGCTAACGATGTTCTCACGCAGCGCTCGAGCTTGAACTTCTCGCAGGCAATCCTCAGGCTCTTTGCTTTGAGATTCTCTGCCGCCTTGACCTCGAGCGGAAGCACGGTCCCCGCATGGTCGACGGCAAAGTCAGTCTCTGCATTGCCGGAGGAGGATGACCAATACGCGGGAGTATTGCCTTGGAGCAAAAGCTCCTGTGCGACGTATTGCTCGGTCAGCGAGCCTTTGAACTCCGTAAAAACAGCGGGCCCGTTCAGAACAATGGCTGGCGTGAGGCCGGAGAGTGCTCCGAGGATGCCGGTGTCGATGCAGAACAGCTTGAAGCCCGAGAGATCCTCGTAGCTTGTGAGCGGTGCTCTTAGGGCGGAAACACGTGGTACCTTATGAACGATTCCATAGTCCATGAGCCACTGGAGGCTTTCCTCAAAATCGCGTGCGCGCGCCCCGGGACGAAGCGCGCCGTAGACGAACTTCTTGTTTTCCTTTGCGAGCTGGCCGGGAAGGGATTTCCAAACCAGCCTCATGCGCTCGACGATGCGGGCTGGCGCATGCTTGCCAAAATCGGATTCATAAGCTTCGATGATTTGCTGCTGAAGCCTGCGGGCCTCGATGAAATCGTGGGAGGCGGCGAAAGCGGAGACAACTTCTGGCATGCCACCGACAACGAGGTATTCCTTGAGCAGGCGCTCGAGCTTTTCGGAAACGTTTGTCAGCAGGTCCATGTCTGCGGCAAGGATGGCATCTGCGAGCGGATCGCCATCGACGGCACGAACGAACTCGACAAACCCCATGGGGCGCATGGTGAGCTGGTCGATCTTGCCGACGGGGAACGACTCGTTTTCGCGTCGGAGCGCGAGCCCCATATAGGAGCTGGCTGCCACGATATGGTATTCCGGCGCCAGCTCGTTGAAGTATTTGAGCGAGGTGATGCCACGCGGTGCCTCTTGGATTTCGTCGAAGATGATGAGCGTGTCTGTCGGCGTTATGGTCTGGCCGCGCAGGAGCTCTATCTGGGAGATGATGCGTTTGGGGTCAAGGCTTCCGTCTGTCTCTTATACACATCT
>USOF01000193.1 GCA_900556285.1 uncultured Collinsella sp.
CAGATGTGTATAAGAGACAGGCCTACAGCTCATGGGCAGCGACTTTGGCATGAAGCCGAGCTTTGAGCGCATGCATTGGACTATCGATCACGCTTTTGTAACTGGCGACGGTACGCTGAGCTGCGGCTCCTCGGTATCCGACAGCTTTTTGATGCGCGCCTTCGAGCGCACCAACACACGCACGAACCCGCTGTACTGGACACTGCAGGAGTTCATATACGCCGACGGTGACACCATGCCCATTCGCTGGGCCGCAGCAGAGGAGAAGGCCCATCGTGCCGAGTTCGACACGCTCGCGCGCCCGCTCATGTTTACCGGCGAGGCCATGTTCCCGTGGATGTTCGAGCAGATGCCCGAGCTCAAGCCCTTCAAGCCCGCCATGGACCTGCTGATGGAAGACACCAGCTGGGACAAGATCTACGACCCGCAGCGACTGGCGTGCAACGAGGTGCCCCTGCAGGCCGCGGTGTATTTCGGCGAGATGTACGTGGATTCGGGCCTGCAGCTCGATACGCTCAGCCGCGTGGGCAACTCGCATGCCTGGGTGACCAACGAGTTCGAGCACGACGGCCTGCACGGCAGCGTGGTGTTCAAGCACCTCTTCGACGAAGCCCTCAACCGCGGAGACCTGCGCCGGATCTTCTAGCAAAGGAGTGTCCCAAAGTGCCGGCACATAAGGAACGTCCCCAAGTGCCAACAACGGCAACGCCAATGTTTTGGCGAAGTCAGCGAAAACGCCCCTAAGCGAGCAAGGTGACGTGAAAGAGGAGGGCATTGACCTTCTGGTCATGCCCGACGATTGAACGTCAGATTGCCGCTTAGGGGCGTTTGCAGCGTCGAGCAGTTACGCGGTTCGTAGAACCGCGTAACTAACAAATGAGCATCGCGTCACCAAAGCTGAAGAAGCGGTAGCGCTCCTCGATGGCGGCGGCGTAGGCATCCATGATCTGGTCGCGAGTGGCAAGTGCGCTCACGAGCATCATGAGCGTAGAGCGCGGCACGTGGAAGTTCGTGATCAGCGCGTCGACCACGTGATAGGTCGAGCCGGGCATGAGGTAGAGCTGCGTCGTCGCGTTCTCGCGCACCACGATGTCACCGCGGCCAAGCGTATCGGCCCCGTCCTCGCGGCCCTCAAAATAGCGCGCCGTCACAGCCGGATCGGACACCGGAGCATCGGCGTCAAACGCGCTCTCGAGCGAGCGCACCGCCGTGGTACCGACAGCAATCACGCGGTGCCCCTCGGCCTTCGCCTTATGCACGGCGTCGACAACCTCCTGCGACACGTGGTAGCGCTCGGTGTGCATCACATGCTGCGTGGGATCGTCCTCCTCCACCAGACGGAAGGTATCGATGCCCACCTCGAGTTCGACGGCGGCAAACTTGGCACCCTTGGCCTCGATGGCAGCCATAAGCTCGGGCGTAAAGTGCAGACCCGCCGTGGGAGCGGCAGCCGAGTGCTCTTCCTTCATGGCGTAGACGGTCTGGTACTTCTCGGGGTCGCCCTCGTAATCGGTAATGTAGGGCGGCAGCGGCACGTGGCCGGCAGCATGGATGGCCTCGTCGAGCGTGCGCGGGTCGCCGGCGGCATTGCAACCGGCCGGCTCAAAGCGCACCAGACGGCCACCGCGGCTATCGGTGACAAAGTCGATGACCTCGGCCGTCAGCACCACGGGAGCCCCCTCGGGCGCATGGGCGCCACCGGCGCGATACTCAATCTGAGCACCGGGCTTCAGGCGCTTGCCCGGCTTGACCAGGCACTCCCACACATGGCCGAGCGGATCCACATCCTCACGGCGCTTGAGCAGCAGCGTCTCGACCACGCCACCCGAGCCGGCTTTGCGACCGATCAGGCGGGCCGGCATCACGCGCGTCTGGTTGATGACGAGCACGTCGCCCGGCTCGATATAGTCGATGATGTCGCGGAAGATGCGGTGCTCAACAGTACCGCCGTGCTCCAGCGGCTTCCCCGCCTGGGAGCCTTTGCGATCCACCACCAGCAGGCGGCAGGAGTCGCGCGGCTCGGCAGGAGCCTGGGCAATCAGTTCCTCAGGAAGGTTGTAGTCAAAATCATCGGTACGCATAGACACGTCTGATACTCCTTATATAGCTAAAGTCCGCTCTACATCCTAGCAGGCTGACGTCCCAAACGAACTACTTTTTGGCAGCCTTGCGCTCGTCGCGAATGCGAGCGCGGTCCATGGCCGCCTCGACAGCAGAAAAGCGGCAGCCGCAGTAGTTCTGTCGATACATGCCCAGTTCGCGCGAACGGCGCGTGGCCTCGGGATAATACGGGCGAAAATCGCGAATCACCGGAGTGAGACCGCGGGCGGCAGCCAAACGCTCGAGCACGTCATTGCAGGTGTCGAACAACTGATACGGAGAGACGGCGAGCGTCGTGCCCACGTATTCAAACCCGCGCTCCCGAGCCACGCGGCACGCCTCGGCCAGACGCAGGGCATAGCACGCGCGACAGCGACGGGGCCGATCGGCACCCAGCGGGGCCACGCCGGCCTCCCAGCGCTCGCGATCCTCCTCGGCCTCGATGAGCTCGATGTCGCCGTCGGCACACCACCGGCGCAGCTCGTCCAGGCGACGCTGCCATTCATTGTGCGGCTGAATATTGGGGTTGGTCCAGCAGATCGTGGGTTCAAACCCCTCCTCGCGCAGCAGGCGAACCGGCTCAAGCGAGCATGGTGCACAGCACGCATGCAGCAACAACGACTTCATCGACATCTCCTCACCCAAAAAAGCGCACGCCAAAGGACGTATCCCCACAGGCGACAATGCGGCGGTCGCGCAGGATGGTCCGCACGTAATACCAATCGCCCACGCAGCCCGACAAGTGCAGGCCAGCCGCCAGGTAGCACAGCAGCGGATAGTCCGAGAACGCAAACCCCAGGGCAAATGCTGTCGTCACAACAACCGTCGGCGCCAGGCAAACCGCCATGTACCGCCGGCGCGAATACACAACGCCCTCGGCGCAGGCATAGATCATCGCCGTCTCGAGGTTCGCCCCAAAGGTCACGCGCGCGCCCGCAGGAGCCAGCAGCTTAAAAAACACCGCATGTACCAGCTCGTGCACGGCAAACGACGCCATTGAGACCGCAGTCAAGCCGACTATCCAGCCCACGACAGCCATCCAGCCGCCCGCCTCAGCCGCGTCCAAGTCCGCAGGCCCGTCCAGCAGCATAAACATCGGCACCAGGCACACGGCAAACACCGCGATCACGGCCATCCCCCACACGAAGCAAGCGTGTAGAAAATCCTCGTCCTCAAACGCATGTATGTTGGAAATCTCATTCATAGCATCTTAGGATAGCGCCCCTGCCACGTACCCGTCCGCATGTGCGATAATGTCTGTCTCTTATACACATCTCCGAGCCCACGAGACTCCTGAGCATCTCG
>USOF01000194.1 GCA_900556285.1 uncultured Collinsella sp.
GGCGATGCAAAGGGAAAGGATTGATAGGGTCTTTTTCATCATGGTGGCGTCCTCCTTGTCTGCTGATGACATCACGGCGCCGCATGCTGTTGGGGTACTGATTGCGCTGGCGGCGGATGTCTCTGTGTACTGTGCGACTTATGCCTCCGTTCATCGCTTGTGGCCGTTGCGCGGCCGTTCCCCAACGGGTTCCTTACTTATAGATATGCCCCAGCTTGTGCTGCTCGGGAGTCTCGAAAGGTGGGCCATGTGTCCCATGTTTGCGTTGACATGGCCTATCGTGTGCCATAGAAATCCGCGATGGCCAGGTGCGCTGACGCTCGCGTACTTATGGGCTAGACTTAGCACCATTACGTGATCGATGCGGTCGGCCGACGTCGGCCGCCCGACCGATATATATGACTTGAAGGTGCGTGTGCGTATGAGCCAAGAGATGATGGATAAAACCTGTCGCGGTTTTGCCGAGGCGCTGGCCGCGCGCGAGCCAGTTCCCGGTGGTGGCAGCGCGAGCGCTTTTGTGGGCGCGCTGGGCGCCTCGCTGTGCGGAATGGTTGCCCGCTACGGTGCGACCAATCCCGCGCTTGCTGATCGTGCGGATGACCTGACGCGTGCGTTTGCCCAGGCAGACGAGTTGGCGCAGGAACTAGTGGGCCTGGTTGCCGAGGATGTGCGTGCGTACGGCCAGGTGTCTGCGGCATACGGTATTCCGCGCGAGGACCCGGCTCGACCGGCTGCGATTCAGGACGCGTTGCACGTGGCGGCCATGCCGCCGTATCGGATCATGGATGCCTGCGGGCGCGCGCTGGCGCTGCTCGAGGACATGGCAGACAAAGGCTCGCGCCAGTTGCTGTCCGACGTGGCGTGCGGTGCCGTATTCTGCCGCGCTGCCATGCAGGGCGCGAGCCTGACGCTCTTTGCCAACACCACATCTATGAAAGACCGGGCGCGCGCCGAGGAACTCGAGGCGGCGTGCGATGAGCTGCTGGATACGTGGCTGCCGCGCGCTGATGCGCTGGCGCGCCGCGCCGCCGATGCCGCGAGGAAGAGGGGGTAGCCATGGCAGAGCTGCTCAAGGGTGCTCCCGTTGCCCGTGCTTTGACCGAGGAGCTCGCCGCTCGCTGCACGGCTTTGCGCGAGCGCGGCGTTGTGCCGACGCTGGCCATCGTTCGCGTGGGCGAGCGCGAGGACGATCTATCCTACGAGCGCGGCGCCCTCAAGCGCTGCGAGAAGGTTGGCATCGAGGCTCGCCGCATTTTGCTTCCCGCCGATGTTTCGCAGGACGAGCTGCTGGCGGCTATTAAGGACATCAATGCTGACCCCGCTGTTCACGGCTGCCTGATGTTTCGCCCGCTTCCCGCTGGACTTGACGAGGATGCGGTTGCCGCGGCGCTCGATCCCGCCAAGGACGTCGACTCCATGACGCCGGCCTCGCTGCTTACCACGCTTTCGGGTCGTGGCGAGGGCTTTGCTCCCTGCACGGCCGAGGCCGTGTTGGCGTTGCTGGACCATTACGGTGTTGAGCTGGATGGGGCAAAGGTCGCGGTCGTCGGTCGGTCGCTGGTGATTGGTCGTCCCGTTGCCGCCATGCTTACGGCGCGCAATGCCACGGTGACGACGTGCCATACGCATACGCGCGACTTGGCTGCTGAGTGCCGTGCAGCTGATATTGTGGTTGCGGCCGTTGGACGCGCGCGCACGATTGGCGCGGATGCGGTTCGCGATGGCCAGACGATCATCGATGTTGGCATTAATTGGGACGAGGCCGCTGGCAAGCTGGTCGGCGATGTCGATTTTGATGCTACGGAACCGATCGTTGGCGCAATTACTCCCGTGCCGGGCGGCGTGGGGGCTGTGACCACGGCGATCCTCGCCAAACACGTGATCGAGGCGGCGGAGCGCGCATCGAAATAGGCGTTTTTGCCCACAGGGGCTGCCGAAGCCGTGGTTTCGCCCTTTTCGTGTCGAAGCGATACACTGTTATCGTTTGATTTCTTCGCTTAAGGAGGATGCGCATGCCGTGCACAACGATTTTGGTTGGTAAGAACGCGAGCTACGACGGGTCGACGCTTGTCGCCCGCAACGAGGACTCGTCCAACGGGGTGTTTGAGCCCAAGCGCATGCGCGTGGTGCATCCCGACGAGCAGCCGCGTGTCTACACGAGCGTTCTGAGCCACCTGACCGTTGAGCTGCCCGATAACCCCATGCGCTATACGAGCGTCCCCGATGTTGTCCCGGGCCACGGTATCTGGGCCGAGGCCGGTTTCAACGAGCTCAATGTTGGCATGTCCGCAACCGAGACGCTTACCACCAACGAGCGCGTCCGCGGCGCCGATCCGCTCGTGGACTACGTGCCCGCCAAGGGCAACGAGGGTGAGGACGGCTATGTGCCGGCGCAGCCCGGTGGCCTGGGCGAGGAGGACATGGTGACCCTGGTGCTGCCGTATGCCAAGTCCGCCCGCGACGGCGTGCGTATCTTGGGCGACCTGCTCGAGCGCTACGGCACTTACGAGAACAACGGCATCGCCTTTAGCGACGTGGACGAGATCTGGTGGCTCGAGACCATCGGCGGTCACCACTGGATCGCCAAGCGCGTGCCTGACGACGCCTATGTGACCATGCCCAACCAGCTGGGCATCGACAGCTTTGACCTGGATGATGCCGAGGGCGCCCAGGCCGACCATATGTGCTCCGCCGACCTGCGCGTCTGGATGGCCGAGTGGCATCTGGACCTGACGCTGGGCGTCGAGAGCGACGGCCCGGCTGCCGTCTTTAACCCGCGCGAGGCCTTTGGCTCGCACAGCGACAGCGACCATGTCTACAACACGCCGCGCGCCTGGTACATGCAGCGCTGCCTCAACCCCAGCGACGTGTGGGATGGCCCCGACGCCGACTACACGCCCGAGAGCGACGATATCCCCTGGAGCCGCGTGCCCGAGCGCAAGGTGACCATCGAGGACATCAAGTACGTGCTCTCGAGCCACTACCAGGGCACGGAGTACGACTGCTACGGCAGCAAGGGCACGCCCGCTACGCGTGGTGCCTATCGCCCCATCGGCATCAACCGCAACAGCCAGCTTGCCGTGTTGCAGCTGCGCCCCTATGCGCAGCCGGCCTACCGCGCCGTGCAGTGGATGGCCTTTGGTTCCAACTCGTTTAACGCGCTGGTTCCGCTGTACGCCAACGTCGAGACTATGCCCGAGTACTATGCCGACACGCAGGCTCGCGTGACGTCCGAAAACTTCTACTGGGCCAACCGCCTGATCGGCGCGCTGGCTGACGTCCGCTTCCATGAGTGCGGCCGCGCGGTCGAGGATTATCAGGAGAAGATCGGTGGCATGGGCCACAAGCAGATCCATGACGTCGACGCTGCCGTAGCCGCTCTGCCCGAGGCCGAGGTGTCTGCTG
>USOF01000195.1 GCA_900556285.1 uncultured Collinsella sp.
GGCCATGGCAAGCGACGGGCCGGAAAGCTCGGCGAGCGGACCTTCCTGAAGCTCCTGCTCGGCCTCGGCCTGATCAAACGGCAGTTTGCCGAGTTCCATGTAGCAGGCAATCGCAAAGGCGATGCCGGCGAGGATCACGGCGACCGGCGCGTCGATGGCGCCCGTCATGATGTGCTGACCCATGGTGGCGATGTCGGTGGAGCCGCAAACCAGGGCAGCGGCAAACAGCGCCAGCAGCATAGACGGCTCGATGAGCACGCTCATGAGCAGCTCGCGGACGCCGCCGATACCGGCGTAGGCGTTGGACGAATCCACACCGCAGAGGGCGAAGAAGAAGCGGGCGAGCGCCAGGCTGTACATGATGGTGATGGCGTCACCAAAGACCGGGATGGGGCTTTGTGCCGTAAAGAGCGGCAGACCCATCGCGAGCATAAAGGCGACGGCGAAGAACAGCGGCGGCATAATGCGCAGCGCAAAGCTCGCGTCCTCGCTCTGGGACTCGGGGCGCGCAAAGAGCTTGGCCAGGTCGCGGTAGTCCTGCATGATGCTGGGGCCGCGACGGTTGTGCATCTTGGCGCGGATCACGCGACCGAGACCGGAGAAGAACGGCGCGACGGCCATAACGACCACGCCCTGCAGAACGGCAAGTACGATGTTGTTCATGCTCTCCCCTCCTTAACCCATTTGCACGGCGAGCACGAGGAACACCACGAGTGCCGCGACGATGTAGCAGATATAGATGCTGTAGTTGCCGCCCTCGAGCTTAGTCGCGAGGTCGGCGAGCTTCTCGACACCCTTATGCGAGGCATCGACGAGAACCTTGTCGGGTACGGGCTCCACAGCCTCGGCCACACCGGTGAGCTTCTGGAAGAAGTGCGCGATGGACCAGCAGACGGCCGTGCAGCGGTCGCGCAGCGTGTAGAGCGGCTGCATAAACCAGGACACCTCGGAAGCAAAGGTCGTGGCCACGACGGGCATATGCTCGTTGGGAGCATAGCCGCACGCCCACGGCTGGGACTTCTGCACCTTGCCGACGGTCTTGAGCTTGCGATAACCGCAGGCAAGGCCGACGAGCACCACGAGCGCAATGGCGATCGCGGGCGTGGAGGTGGCAGCGCCGGAGTACTGGTTCATGAGCTCCATGCCCTCGGCGGCAAACACGCCACCGTACGGATGCAGCACGGACGCGGCGACATCGACCAGCACGGGCGCGATCACGGGAGCGCCAATGCCCAGCACGACGCAGATGGCCGCGAGCAGGCCCTGCGCAAACACCATGGGAGCGGGAACCTCCTTGGCATTGGCCGCGGCCTCGGAGCGGGGCGCGGAGGCAAAGGAGACGCCATAGGCCTTGACGAAGCACGTGACAGCCAGCGCGCCGGTAATGGCAAGCGCGACGGCAGCGAACACGGCCACGATCATGACGGCCTTGTCGCCCTGCATGGCGGCGTTAAACAGCGACTGGTAGGTAAACCACTCGGACACAAAGCCGTTAAAGGGCGGGATGGCCGAGATGGCAAGCGCGCCGACGAGGAAGCAGATGGCCGTTGCCGGCATACGACGGAACAGGCCGCCCATCTTCTCCATATTGCGCGTACCCGTGGAGTACAGCAGCGCACCGGCGCCCAAGAACAGCTCGCCCTTAAACATCGCGTGGTTAAACGTGTGGTAGAGGGCGGCCATCAAAGCCAGGACGGCGATGCCGACAGAGTTGAACGCCATGGCGGCCATGGAGGCGCCGACGCCGAGCAGAATGATGCCGATGTTCTCGACGGAGTGATAGGCCAGCAGGCGCTTGATGTCATGCTCCTGCAGGGCAAAGGCCACGCCGAGGACCGACGAGATCGCACCGAAGACCATGACCATAAGGCCCCACCAGACCTGAACGCCCGAGGCGGAGAGCAGGTCGAGACCCACCTTGAGGATACCGAAGATACCGATCTTGATCATGCCGCCGGACATGAGGGCCGACACGTTGGACGGCGCCTCGGGATGCGCCTTGGGCAGCCAGCCGTGCAGCGGGATGATACCGGCCTTGGCGCCAAAGCCAAAGAAGGCGAGCACGAAGCAAACGGATGCGACCGCGGGGCTAAACTGCGTGGCGCGGAAATCCGCAAAGGCAAACGAGCCGCCGGCGAAGTTGGTCATGGTGAGGAAGCTCGCCATGATGAGCACAAAGCCCACGTGCGCGATCACAAAGTAGAGCCAACCGCCATGGATGGAGTTCTCGTTCTCCTCGATCACGACCAGGAAGTACGAGGTCAGCGACATGAGCTCAAAGGCGACCAGGAACCAAAACACGTTGTCGGCGGTGATGACGAGCATCATGGACGCCACGAAGGTGTTAAAGAAGAAGCCGGCGCGGCCCTTTTTGCCCGGGTACTCATCAAAGTAGTTGAGACCGTAGATCGAACCGGCAAACGCGAGCACCGAGATGAGCGCCACGAACAGGCCGGACAGCTGATTGAGCAGCAGCTGGAAATGGGCAAACGGGAAGAACACGATGGTGTCGACCGACGTGACATCGCCCAGCACGGCCTGGATACCGGCCACAAACGAAAGCACCGCGGCGACGGCGCCGATAAGGCAGCCGGCGGTCTTGGCGGCGTTATCGGCCTTGATCAGCAGAACCGAGGCGAGCGCACCGATGCACGAGACGGCAAGCGATGCGATAAACAGCGTCATGCTATCCATTGTTTACGCTCCCTTCTGCTTTCTCGGACAGGCCCTGGGCCACAGCGGTAACGTCGACGACCGGACCGTTTTCGATCGAGCGCAGGCGCTTGGCCTCATCGAGCTCGCGATCGGCCGCGCCGCCCATGACGGTCAGCGCCTTGGTGGGGCACGCCGCCACACAATGCGGGCCGTCCGGATCGAAGGCGCACAGGTCGCACTTGACAGCGCAGGTGTACTGGCCGGGAGCCCACGTAAGCAGGCTGCTCAGGGACTTAGGATACGAAGGCGTCGGGTCGCACATGCCTGCGACACCGGCGATAGACGTGCCATCGGGATGGATGGCTCCGAAGGGGCACGCGATGGCGCACAGCCTGCACCCGATGCACTCCTGCTCCTTGACGTGGATGCGATCGCCATCGTGCTCGATGGCATTCACCGGGCAAACCTCGGCGCAGGGGGCACCCTCGCAATGGTGGCAGGCAAGGGCGGCCGAAATACCGCCGGTCTTCACGAGCGCCAGACGCGGCGTATCCTGAAGACCCTGCATCCGGTGGGCGTCGGCACAGGCGGACTGGCATGTTCCGCAGCCGATGCACCTCTCCGGGTTGATGTCGATGAAGCGGTTCATCCCCACTTCCTTTCAAAATAACGGGCCGGGCTCCCGAACGTACGGGACGCCCGGCCCAAAAAGCCAACGAGAACGGGACTACACGATTTGGTTCAC
>USOF01000196.1 GCA_900556285.1 uncultured Collinsella sp.
ATCTACACGCGTAAGATCGTCGGCAGCGTCAGATGTGTATAAGAGACAGGTCCTCGGAGACGTGCGCGTTCACGGTGCCGGTGATGTGGGCGTTCTTGCCCAGGATGAGCTTGTCGGCCCAAACCTCGACATCGCCCTCGACGGTGCCATCGATGGTCACCGTATCGCCCGCAAGCGCTGCCGACTTGGTAGAGCCGCGCAGGGCAACCGTCTCGCCTATCGCATAGAAACAGTTGGCGGTACTGTCGGAATTGAGCACGACATGCTGACCGACGACCGTGACGCTGCCATCAACCGTGGTCTTGGCGATATCGATAGTGCGTGCCGCCAAGCGGACGGCGCCGCCCACCGTGCAGTCGCGGATGGAGAGGCTCTCGCCTGCTGCAATTATGTCGCGGCCGATGGACGCATCGTCCAAGTTGAGGGCCTGACCTGCCCAGTACAGGTCACCTTCGACGCCGGACGAATTGGCGTCATTGTCGGTCGCAAGTACGTTGCCTGCGGTGTCCGTGCCGGCGAACGACGCCGTGGGAAGCGCGGTGACCGCTAGAGCGATGAGCGCGAATAAGATCGTGATGCGGCCCCACGCTTTACGGCGCTGGGTCGACGGGAATTGATTACAGGGCATAGTGAATCCTTCGTCAGATGCTCGACATGCACCTAACAGGGTACCCAACGCGTGGGCGCTCTAAAAGAACCTCTCGGTTGCATTTCGAGGGATGAGCCCGCGCCACCTACTTTTTGCGGTGCAAAAAGCGTGCGATGTCATCCTCGGTGGGGCTTTTGATATCAAAGCGCAGCGACAGCCAGCGTAGTCCCATGGTCACCACGACGCAAACGACCAGTGCGACGACATTGCTGACCAAGCCGCTCATGACAAGGCAAACATAGCTTGCCGATCCGGCGATGGCCGCGATGGCATAGAAGTTGGTGCGCTGGAAGATACCCGGCACCACACCCATAAAACCATCTCGCAGCATGCCGCCGCCCACCGCGGTAAAAAAGCCCATCATGATGCACACCGCCGGCGCAAAGCCGTAGACCAGCGCCTTGTCTGCTCCAGTGGCGGCGTAGATGCCGACCGAGATGATGTCGAGCAAGGGGATGAGTTTTTCGGGCTTGTCGACGATTGCCGGGAAAATATAGATGATGGCCGCCGTGGCAATGGAAAGCGGGAGTGCCATCGGCTGGTTGAGGATGTAGACGTTGCCCACCTGCAGCGTCATGTCGCGCAAGAGACCGCCGCCCAGACCGCAGACCACCGCGAGCGCGACCGCGCCCACCAGGTCGAGCTTGTGCTCACGCGCAACCAGCACACCCGAGATCGATGCAGCGACAACAGCGAACATCTCGAGCCAAAACGGAATAGCGACCATGGCATCCGAGGCATGTGGGGTAACGGTCATAGCGGCGACGACGGGCAAGATGGGGTCCTTTGGATTGTGGGTTTAGACAATGCCCGTACATAGTACATGTTCGGCGCCGATTGCGATCCTATTGCTCGGCAAACGGTCGGGACTGGATGCGGGCGTGGCGTTACTGGAATGCCAAGGGTCCAAAACATGTACGTCAGCCTCCAAAAACGACATTTTCCGACATCTTTGGAGGCTGACGTACATGCTTGGATTGAGCTCACAGCATGAGTGAGTTGATTTACTCACATCCGGTATATTTCCCCACTTCAACGGACATAAGAGTTGGATACCGGCTCAGAGCGAGAGGCCCTCAATGGATACCCCTGTTCTCATTTCGCATAAAACCGCATGGCTTGTCCATCATGCACCCCAGAATTTGGTTCAGTCTCTTGCGCGGCACGACTACCAGATAGGCGCACAAGGCATCTCCACCCAGCAACGTGTTGCGCGTATACGACAGGCCCTTACCGACTGCGGCATTCCGTCCGATATGCTTAAGACTATCGATATCGCGGTTGTATTCGAATTTGAGCGAATTCGTACCAAAGGCGTCGTTTGCCACATTCTTGGACAAAATCTTCCCTACGAGCATATTAACGAGTTGACGCCCGGAATCTTCATCACCGACGAAGCCTTCGCCTTCGTGCTCGCTGCCGAGTGGATGGATAGGATCGAATATCTCGAATATGGCTATGAAGTTTGCGGCGATTATCGCATGAGGCTCAATCCCGCCGACCCTTATACCGAGCAACCAGCCACCACCTCCAAGGATGAAATAACCGAACTGCTCGATCGGCACCCCGGCAAACCCGGTGCCACACGTGCACGGCTCGCGCTCAGGCACATCTACGATCGCTCGGCCTCGCCTATGGAGACCGCTTCGGCAATCGCCCTCTCGCTCCCAACAAGCGAAGGCGGCGTTGGCATCCGAGGTGTCGAACTCAACAAACCGCTCGAGATCCCTCAACGTCTCTGGCATTGCGCCAAAGCTCGAACGCTCAAAATCGATGCGCTCGTGACCTATAAGCGCAGGGCGCTCGGTATCGAATATAAGGGCGGTTTTCACGATGAGCTCGAGCGCAAGGGAGCAGATGCGGAGCGAGAGGCCGTTCTCTCCCAAATGGGATATCGAATCGTTACGCTCACTTCGGCTCAGTTCGGCAGCCAGCTCGCCTTTCACCGCGCCATGAACAACATTCGCGAAGCACTCGGCATGCCTCGCTGTACCGACACCGGGTACCAGAGAAAACAAAACGAACTACGCAAGGCACTTATCCGCAACTGGAAAAGCATACGAGACGAGGAGGCACCTTCCGAATAGCGCCGCTCCCGTGAGCTCAATCCAAACGTGTACGTCAGCCTCAAAAGATGTCGAAAAATGTCGTTTTTTGAGGCTGACGTACATGTTTGGGGAAGCGTGGGATCGAGACGTATTTCGATAACAAAAAAGCTCCCATTCTTGGGAGCTTTCTCAACCAAAATGGCGGAGGAGGAGGGATTCGAACCCTCGTGACCTTATACAGGCCAAACGGTTTTCGAGACCGCCGCATTCAACCACTCTGCCACCCCTCCGCGTGGGGTAAAAACAAAGCAGGCTCGAAGGCCTGCTTTGGAATTAACTGGCGGAGAGTCAGGGATTTGAACCCTGGAGACGCTTTTGACGCCTACACGATTTCCAATCGTGCTCCTTCGGCCACTCGGACAACTCTCCAACGAATGCAGGAGAAATTGTAACCCAGACTTCCGCACTCGCAAAGCTTTTTCTTAAACTTTTTTTCGATAATCTCGTTTATGCAGGTAGAAGGCTTAAATTAATTCTTTTCTCACTCATCCCGACCTTAAAGGTGCTTTATTTTGACCTTATTTACCGAAAGCCAGACGTCTATAGATAGGTACGATAAGGCCAATCACCGCATTGTTTGGAGGGGTCCGTGACGCTTACTACTGCTGTCTCTTATACACATCTGACGCT
>USOF01000197.1 GCA_900556285.1 uncultured Collinsella sp.
AGCAACACAGTTCGGTGGAGCACGACTACCTGAAGGACGGTTTCTGGGCCATGTCCAACGAGGAGGAGCTGCCGGCTCCGGGGCTGACGGTCACTTTCATCCGTCGAATCATCGACGTAACGCCCGAGGCCGTGACGCTCGACGCCAACCACGAGTTGGCCGGCAAGGACCTCAACTTTGATATCGAGCTCGTCGAGGTCGAGGGTTAGAGTATGCCTGAACGCTTGGTTTCGACGACATGCTTGGGAAATCTCAACGATCCGTCCTATGAGCTCTTGCTTCGCCGGAAGCTGGGCGGTGTCTTTGAAGTTGACGAGCTACTGCTCGATTGGGACCAGGCTGATGTATGCGCGTTTGTGGGCGTGACGGAGCTGGGGCGCACGATCGATGTTCGGCTGGATACTGCCGACGGCGGTCGTCTTGCCGATGGCGACGTGCTCGCCATTGACCGTTCGGGCGTGGTGCCTGTGGCGGTTATTGTGCGCCTGCGCAGCGCCGAGGTTTATTTGGTCGAAGTCGACCGCATAAATCCGATTGCACTCGCGCATGCGTGCTGGGAGATCGGCAACATGCATGCGCCGCTCTTCCGGGGCGACTCGGACGAGCATACCGTGCGCATGTATACGCCGGTGCAGCCTGTTTTGGGCCGCATGCTCCGGGGTGTCGAGGGTGTTCGGCTCTCGGTGGTTACCCGTGAACTCGATGCGGACCGGCGCTTTGCGTCGAGTGCGGCGGATGTCGTCGTGAGTATGGCTCCCGACTTTACCATCGTAAAAAAGACGCGCGGCTAAGCGCGCGTATGCGCAAGACGGGCTTTGAGGGGCGACCAATCAAAGTCCGTCTTTCTGTTGATAAGAGGCTTTGGGGGAAGCATATGGGTCTTGAGGGAATCAAGCTGATTGCATGCGATTTGGACGGCACGTTGCTGCATCCGGGGGAGCGCGAGCCGCGTTCCGAGGCCTTTGAGCTCATCGATGAACTGCATCGTCGCGGTATCGTGTTTATGCCGGCGAGCGGCCGTCAATATGCGAGCTTGCGCTATCTGTTTGCCCCGGTGGCCGATGAGCTCGCCTATGTATGCGAAAACGGAGCCCTGGTGATGAGCGAGGGGCGTGCCGTTGTCAAGCGTTCCATGGAGCGTAGCCTTGCTATGGATATCGCGAATGCCGTGGTTGCGTATCCCCATGCCGACGTGACCCTTTCGTGCGAGGGGCACCTCTACACCATGAGCGGCAACGATGCGTTCGTCGACCATTTGCGCTATGAGGTCCACTGCGATGTGGTGGTGGTCGACCGTCCCGAGGACATTGACGAGGACGTCATTAAGATTGCTTTCCAGACGCCCGAGGTGGAGCAGCCGGCGGCCCTGGAGTATTTCGAGCGCCTCTTTAGTGACCGAGTCGATGTCATGACGTCGGGAACCGAATGGACGGACTTTATCGGTTTCGGTTCGGGCAAGGGCTCTGCGCTTGCCGATTACGGTCGTGCCCTGGGGATTTCGCCCGATGAGATGATGGCGTTTGGTGACAATGAGAACGATCGCGACATGCTCAACGTCGTGGGCCATCCCTATCTGATGGAGAGCTGCAATCCCTCTATGCGTGGCATCAACGACCGCGTCCGCTACGTGCGCACGGTCGAAGAAGAACTGCGTCGTCTACTTGCTGAGTAGACATTTGGGACATGTCTAGAAATCTACTTTTTGCTGCAAAGTGCGGAAAGGTGGATTTTAAGGCATGTTCCAAACATCTACCGGCAGTCGGGGCAGAGACCCTCGAAGATGGTGTAGTGCGACGTGACGTGCCAGCCGATTTGCTCGGACGCCTTGGCGTCGAGCTGGGCATCGAAGGGGAGCGGTACGTCGATGACGCGGCTGCATGAGGCGCAGATGATATGCGCATGCGGCTCGATCGTGCGATCGAAACGACTTCCGCCCGGCGTCTTGATGGAGAGAATCTCGCCGGCATCTGCCAAGAGATTGAGGTTGCGGTAGACCGTGCCGCGGCTGATCTTGTCATCCTGTTCGCGCACGGCGTTGTAGATTTCGTCGGCGGTGGGATGGTTATAGCTTTGGCGCACGGCGTCAAGAACCAGCTTTCGCTGCTTGGTATTCCTTCTTTGCACCGCCATGCGCCTCGCCTCTTTTCTATCAACGGTCGTAGGTAAATGATACCGTATTTAGCACACAATACTAATAACGAGGCGTGAAACCGTCTTCATTGGTAAGTGGGGCTCGGGCCTGGGCGTCTATGAGGCGAAAACGCGTTCCCATGCGCTCGTAGGAGGCATGAAGCGCCTCGAGATGAGATAGGATATTTGCCGGAGCTCCCTGTACCTCCATCTCGACTGAGCCGTCTTCCATGTTACGCACCCAGCCGGTGAGCGCGCGTGCCTGCGCGAGGTTGGTGTTGGTAAAGCGAAAGCCAACGCCCTGGACTTGCCCCGCCCAGCGCAGGAAATAGCGCAGGGGAGTGTCTTGAGTGGCCCCGTCGCTTGCGAGCACGGTAAGCCTGCGGCGCAGCTCGAGCTCGACGTTTGATGGTTTTTGAGGCTCTCGGCTGCCGCCGGTGACGCTGGAGAAGAACGTATCGAAGAGGCCCATAGCTATGCCTGCTTGCCTGCGTCGGCCGGGAAGGTTATGCCGGCCTGCTGGCGCACGGCATCCATGATGCGCAGTGAGACGAGTGTGACATCGCGGTAGTGGCCAAGCTCGTGGCGTCCTGCCGGGGTCTCCCAAATCTCTTCCTTAACGTTATCGATGCCGCCGATGGCGGTGATAAAGTCAGCGAGTTCGTATTCCATAGTGTTGCTCGATTTGGGCAGGTCGAGCACGCGGCCGTTCTCGCCCTGTTCGCGCGGTGCCTCGGTCGCTGAGCCGCGTACGACATCGCCGCGATAGTCGATGCGGACGTTGCGGGGCGTGGACAGATGGTCGATCTGGATAGTGCCACGCTCGCCTTCGATCTGCGAGGGCAGCAGGTCATTCGTAATTTTGGAGTGCGCGAGCTCGACGGAGATGCGGCCTCCGCCATAGCTGGCGAGGATGGAACCGCAGCCGTCGATGGGGCCGTGCGTGAGCTGTCGCGTGGTGGGGTCGAGCAGAGTAGTCATGCTCGTAAGGCCGGAGGGCATGCCGAAAATCTCGACCATGGGCTCGACGGCGTAGACGCCAATGTCCATGAGGGAACCCGATGCCATATTGCAGTCGAAGATATTGGTGGCGCGTCCCGCGAGAATCTCGTTGTAGCGCGAGGAATACTTGCCAAAGCGCAATGAGGCGCGGCGGATGGGGGCGATCTCGCCTAGGGCGTCCTCGATGGCGTGGAAGGCGGGATCGTGGAGGGGACGCATGGCCTCGAGGGCCACGACAC
>USOF01000198.1 GCA_900556285.1 uncultured Collinsella sp.
CGAGATGCTCAGGAGTCTCGTGGGCTCGGAGATGTGTATAAGAGACAGGAAGCGGACGACACACCCAGGCGCATGAGGATGTCCATGGCCATGCCGTTGCCCTCTTCGACGATGCCGATCAGCAAGTGCTCGGTCGACACGTAGGTCTGGTTGTTCTCACGCGCCACGCGGAAGGAGCGCTCCATCACGCTAATGACGAGCGGCGTAAAGGCGAGCTTGGCCGCCTCGGTCTCCTCACTGGGCTCGGGAACCGTGGTCTGGACCTCTTTGAGAGTATCCATGATGTCATCGTAGGAGATGTCGAGCGAACGCAGCGCCTCGGCGGCAATGCCCTCGTCCTCCTTAGCAAGCGCGAGCAGCAGGTGCTCGGTGCCCACCTTATTTGAATGAAGATCGAGCGCCTCTTGCTTGGCCATAGACATGACCTTACGCGCACGATCGGTAAAACGGTCTAACATGCTAGTTCCTCTTAGACGAGCTAGTTTTTTCAAACGCAAAGCGCCGCCCCGCGGCAGCGCTTTGGTCTCTTTACCCATATGGAGTATATGTTAACCGTTGGGACCTTTTCCGCACGGAGCCGCGCGACAACGTCTACAAAAAAGGAATCGCTCCGGTCTGTTTGGGGGTCTGGTTTTGAGCTGCTGTCTAGCAGGCGGGCTCGGCGTCCATGCCCTCGGAAATGCTGGCAACCTCCTCGGCAGTGGGAGCGCCCGGCATGTGCACGAGTTCCATGTGCGGCTCGGCAAAGACCGTGCCCATGGGGAAGGCGCGGCGGAAGACAAAGCGAGCAACCGGACCAGCCACCAGCAGGTTCCAAGGAAGAGCCATGATAAAGTTGCGCGGGATGTTGATGAGCCACATCATCGGCAGCACCTGCATATTAGCAAGCGGGCCGCCGGGCATGTGGAACAGGCCCTCGCACGCACCGTAGAGCGACATGATGATGACCATAGGAACGACCATGCAGGAGCTAACGGCGAGCGTCATGGCGAGCGGCGAGCTCTTGCCCGGCGTGACCAAGTACCTAAAGGCAAAACCCTTGGCGAGCGGGCTGGCGACGAACCAGTCGCAGCACATGGCAAAGACATAGGCAACGGGGAAGCCGAGCCACGCAGCGGCAACGACCTCGCCGTTGATGGCCCCATGCTGCAGGGCAACGTTGTAGATGCTCATCCAGAGCACCATGCAAAAGCACATGATAAAGGTGAACAGCAGGCTCTCTCGTTTGTTGATAGGCATAAAGGGCATGGTCCTTTCTGTGTTACGCCGCGGCACCACGCAACAAAAACGGGCGGGCGAGACGGAGCTGTTGGGACTTCATCTCGCCCGCCCGTGATACGTGCGTCTGCGACTACTTATGTGGTGGAACCAGCCTAGCACGAAAACCCCGCGCTTCGTAAGCGTTGAGTTTATGAAGATGCAGGGCACCAATAATCCCCCGATCCCCTAAGTTGCGGTGGAATACGGACTGTTTTGACCCTTTAAGCAGCAATTCAGTCCCTATTTCACCGCAACTCATTTGGTGCAAAGTAACATGTCCCCCTTGCACCAATTAGCTGGTGTGGCGCCAGCGGGGGTCGGTGAGGGTTCTCGCCACGCCCAGGCCAACGGGCAGAAACGCTACGATGAGCACTGCACGCACAAACCAGCCGAGCATATTGACCGTGTCGAAGGTGCACATGTAATACATCGAGCGATACAGGTACAAGCCCGGCACCATAATGACAATCGATGGCACCGTGAGGGCGATGCGCGGGTAGGTGAGCTTGACTTCGGCCAAGCTTGCCAGCAGACCCGATACCAGCGCGCCGATAAACGCTGCTGCCTCGGGAGGCATTCCCGTGCTGAGGCCCAGGAAGGGAATCATCGTCGGCGCATCGACAAGGGTCAGACGCAGGGTATTGGAAACGGCGCCGATCAACCCAGCTGCCGCGGCCATCTTTACCGGGCTGTTGAACATCACCGAGAAGCCGAATACGCCAACGAAGCTCATCACCACGCGCAGGAGCGTAAGGGCAAGCGGCGAAAGGCCCAGTGGGGCAAAGTCGTCCGGCGCCAGGCCAACACACTCGGCAACCATCCAACCTACGAGGGTCGCCATCACAATAATCGATACGGCATATGAAAGGCGCTCGATACCGCTTCGCATGTCGAGCTTAGCGATGTCGAGGCCTGCCGTAATGAGCGGAAAGCCGGGAATCACAAAGAGCATGGCGCCGATATAGCCTTCTTGGTGCGACATTGCCCCCGGTATGACCTGGCCAAGGCCGAGCAATGCCAGCAGATACGAAACGCAAGCGAGCGCAACGCCGGTCGTCAGCGCGCTGAACTGACCAAGGCCTTGCTTGAGAATATGAGAGCGGGCAAAGTTGCCGACACCCGCGCCCACAAACGCGCATGCCATCTCAATAGGACCGCCACCAAGTAAAAAGACAAAGGCGCCACAGGCGCAGGCCGCCGCAAGGCCCTGTTGCCAGGGAGAGTAATCGGGTTTTGAACTCTCAACGGTCTTGAGCATCTCGTGGTATTCGTGCACGGTAAACCGGCGCCCATACGTCTCGATTTCCTTTAAGAAGCTCTCCATCATCCAAATGCGATGGGTATTGACTCCCGTTGTGGGCAGGCTGACAACCTCGTTAAAGCAGTGGCCATCTTCGATGCAGGTGCACTCAAACGACAGAAGACTTAAGTCAACGTGGATGGTGACACCGAGTACGGCGGCAACACGATTCATGGTATCGCGCACGCGCCAGGCACCCGTTCCGCTTGCCAGCATAAGCATGCCGGTGCGGCAGATGATGGATGATTTATCGGTGAGCGGCGCATCGACGGCAAGCTCATCGCCTGCCGTCACGATCTGGTGCCAATCAGTTTTCATATGGAGCGCGCCGGCACGAACGCCGTGGTGCATGGGGGCTCTCGAAAGCAGCGAGTCAAGGCGCGAAGGCTGTGGGGGCTCCGTTAATTCGCCCTCGTCCTCGTCGGGCTCTTCATCGACCAGATCAAATGAGTCAAGCGATGCCGGCTCGCGACGATCGATTAGCTCCTCATCCTCATCATCAAAGTAATTGAACTGATCGAGCATGTCCTCTTCGATTGCACGCTCGCTCGCGTCGTCCATATAGACGCTCCCTTCCTGCCGACTAACCCCCATCCTAGGCAGCAACGGCTAAAGGAAACATAAAAGAGACGACTGTCATGCGAGCCATGTGGGCAATATCCGTTGGGTAGTCGTTTAAGAACGTCCCCAATGACTACATCGATGTTCTAAGTGTCAACCAAGTCAACGCCGCAGATAGAGGACGGACAGACACTATGACCCAATCCAGGGGCACGGAAACGACAGGAGCC
>USOF01000199.1 GCA_900556285.1 uncultured Collinsella sp.
GAGCTCACCGAGGACGATGTCCGTCGCGAGCAGGCCAAGGTCCAGAAGCACACTGATGAGTATGTCGCCAAGGTCGAGGAGCTTCTGAAGGAAAAAGAAGCCGAGGTCATGGAGATCTAAGGTGCAATACGACGAGCATAAACTGGTCGAGTACTTTGCCGACGCCCCTGCGGGCGTCGGTTTTTCAGACCTTGACCTCAATAACATTCCGCACCATATCTCATGCATCATGGACGGCAACGGTCGTTGGGCCACGTCGCGCGGTCTTGCACGCACTGAGGGCCACAAGGCGGGTATCGTCTCGCTGCGCGAGATCATTACCGCCTGCGTGCGCCTGGGCGTCGACGTGCTTTCGGCCTATGCGTTTTCTACCGAAAACTGGAACCGCCCGCAGCATGAGGTCAACGTCTTGATGCACCTGTTTGCCAAGACGTTCATCGACGAGTTGCCGCTTCTGAAGCGCGAAAACGTGCGCGTTGTCTTTTTGGGTGATATTTCCGCGCTGCCCAAGAAGACCCGCGACGTTTTTGAACGCGGTCTTGCTGAGTGCGCCGATCACACCGGTATGACGCTGGCGCTTGCCGTCAACTACGGCGCGCGTGCCGAGATTACTCGCGCTGTCCGTCAGATCGCACTCGACGTTGCCGCCGGTAAGATCGACCCTGCCGCAATTGATGACGACATGGTGGCTTCTCACCTCTATACTGCCGGTCTTCCCGATCCTGAGCTTGTGATTCGCACCTCTGGTGAGCTGCGCCTTTCGAACTATCTGCTGTGGCAGGTGGCTTATTCCGAGTTCTACGTCACCGATACCTATTGGCCCGATTTTGATCGTTGGGGCCTTGTCGACGCCATTTTGGCCTATCAGGGCCGTGACCGTAGGTTTGGTGGACTGAGCAAGACCGAGGAGGCTTAATCGTGTCCAATCGTCCCAAGGCATCTTCTCCCAAGACGCCTGCGCGCAAAGCTGCCACTTCGGGAGCGCCTGCAGCGAAGAGCGGCACCGGTTCGTGGCTGGCGGGCTTTATTACCCGTGCCGCCGCCGGTATCGTCTACGCCGTTGTCTTTATCTTGTGCTTGGTTTTGGGTATTGTGCCCACGGCCATCTTTGTTTCTGTCATGAGCGGTCTGTGCTGCTATGAGTTTTTCCGTATGACGAGGCTCGATGGCAAGATGGCTAACGAGCGCATGGGTATCGCTGCCGCCGTACTCTTTCCGCTGTCGGCGTTGGGCGATTCGATGTTGCTGAATGCCCTGCTTTTTGCCCTGATGCTCGCTGTGGGCATTTGGTATGTCTGGTCTCCGCGCACTCGCATCTCTGACGTTGCCGTGACGCTCATGGGCCCTATCTACACTGGCTTTATGCTGTCGGCTATCGTGCTGCTGCGCGATGCCGTGCCCGGTTTTGCCGGCGCCCTGCTTTCGGTGGGCGTTTGCGCGTCCCTTTGGGTCTCCGACTCGTTTGCCTACATCGTGGGCAGCCGCATCGGCAAGCATAAGATGGTTCCCAAGATCTCTCCCAAAAAGAGCTGGGAAGGCTTTGTCGGCGGCATCTTGGGCTCTGTCTTGATCTGGCTCATCCTGTGGGCAACGCACTTCTATAAGCTGAGCCTGCCCTATGCACTGCTGTGCGGCGTGGTCGTCTCCATCCTGGGCGTTATCGGCGACCTCATCGAGTCGCGTATCAAGCGCGGCGTGGGCGTCAAAGATTCCGGCAATCTCATCCCGGGCCACGGCGGCATGCTCGACCGCAGCGATTCGCTCATCTTTGGCTGCATTACCGCGCAGCTGCTGCTGATGATCGGAGGCGTGCTGTAATGGCTTATCAGACCACCTACGGTCCCGACGGGCGTCTTCGTGTTGCCGTTCTGGGCTGTACGGGTTCTATCGGCACTCAGGCGCTTGACGTGTGCCGCCAGCATGCCGATCGCCTGCAGGTGACGGCACTGTCCGTAAACTCCAGCACCTCCGAGCTCGTTGCCGCTGCCCGTGAGTTCTCGGTTCCGGCGGTTGCCGTGGCGGACGTCTCCCATGGCGCCGACGCCGTCCTGCAGGAACTGCCCGAGGGCACGGAGCTCGGCGTTGGCGCACAGGCTGTGTGCGAGCTTGCACGCCGCGATGATGTCGATTGCGTGCTCGTGGCCATCGTGGGCGCTGCCGGTCTCGAGGCGAGCCATGCTGCCCTGACCTCGAACAAGCGTCTTGCCCTGGCTAACAAGGAGTCGCTCGTTGTCGGTGGCGATCTGCTTATGCCGTTGGCGCAGCCGGGTCAGCTTATCCCGGTCGACTCCGAGCATTCTGCCATCTACCAGTGCTATCTGGGCGAGAATCCGCGCGAGGCTCACTGCATTTGGCTTACCTGCTCGGGCGGCCCGTTCTTTGGCCGCACGCGTGGCGAGCTCGATCGCGTGACGCGCGCCGATGCCCTGGCGCATCCTACGTGGGCTATGGGTGCCAAGATCACGATTGACTCCGCCACCCTCATGAACAAAGGTCTGGAGCGTATCGAGGCCATGCATCTGTTTGGCTGCGATCTCGATTTCATTAACGTGGTCGTGCAGCGCCAGTCTAAGATTCACTCCATGGTCGAGTTTGCCGACGGCTCTGTGATGGCGCATCTCGGTGCCTCCGACATGCGCATTCCCATCCAGTTTGCCTTCTCGTATCCCGAGCGTTGGGATACGCCGGCTCCGCGTATTGATTTCCGCGAGTTGGGGCAGCTTACCTTTGACGCGGCCGATATGGATACCTTTCGCTGCCTTGCGCTGGCCGAACGTGCCGGCAAGACGGGCGGCACCATGCCGTGCGTGCTCAATGCCGCCAACGAGGTCGCCGTCGATGCCTTCCTGCATGATGGCTGCAGTTTTACCGATATCGACCGCATTGTGGAATCCTGCATGGATGCTCACGATGCGCAGACGGTCGATTCGTTTGATCAGCTTCGCGAAATCGATGCGTGGGCGCGTGAAAAGGCCGCGCAGGTGCTCGCCGCAACCCGTTCTTAACCCATAAGGATTGCTTTTTCGTTTTATGGATACTGTTCTGAGCGTTCTCTCATCGGTCTTTTGGGGCCTGCTGATGCTTTCCGTCCTCGTGTTTTTGCACGAGGGCGGCCACTTTTTGGCGGCGCGTGCCTGCGGTGTCCGCGTGACTGAGTTCTTTTTGGGCCTGCCGTGTCGCTTTGATATCCACCATACGTCTCGTCGGATCGGGACCAAGTTTGGCGTTACCCCGCTGTTGCTGGGTGGGTATGCTGCCATCTGTGGCATGGATCCGACCGATGTCTCGTATGCCGATCGCGTGCTTGCCGCCATCTATCGCCACGGCCGTGTGACGGTGGCCGATC
>USOF01000200.1 GCA_900556285.1 uncultured Collinsella sp.
CTCAGGAGTCTCGTGGGCTCGGAGATGTGTATAAGAGACAGAAGCTGAAATCCGATGACGGCAATCGCGGGATTGGCACCGGGAACCAGCAGGTTCTTGATAAACGGGAACAGGTTGCCCAGAACCATGCCGATAACGAGTGGCAAGATGGAGCCGATAATGGTGCCAATGGGAATGTTGGCGAGGCCGGAAACACCGAGGATGATCATCGTGACGGCGGGGCCGGCCGTAAAGAACAGGATACCGACGGCGCCCTGCTCAGACTCATCGCCGAACTCGCCCATGATGCCCGTATAGAGCGCCATGTTGCAAAACGTGATGCCGCCGATGATAGACACGGAGCTCAGACCCAGGAAGTTGTCGTTAAAGAAATATGCCACGCCCAGGCCGAGAGCCGCTGCGACGACCAGCTTGGGAATCAGCACGACGATGCCGGTCTTGATAGCGCCCGGCGTGGACTTAAAGCTGATGCCGGCGCCCACAAACAGCAGGATCGCGGCGACGATGGTATTGGAGCCACCGCGGCAGGCAGCCGTAAAGAATCCGCCGATCTCAAAAACCTGCGGGCAGAAGGTGTTGAGCAAAAGACCGACGATCATCGGATAGATCATGATGTCGCCCGGGATGCGCGGGACCTTGAATTTCTTTTGCTCGTTGGCGGTTGCTTCCTGTGCCATGAAACCCCCATTTCCGCTGACGGGGTACAAAAGCCCACGTCACGCTTTGCTACAGTAAAGTTTGACCATGGTACCAGAAGAAATAGACCAGCTCGGTGAAAAATTCGATTCGTTGGACAGGGGCGCTAAACGTGCCCCGCTCTTATATGAGGCTCAAAACGATATAGAACACGATGCCCGAAACACAGCACCACAGCATCGATTTTGTCTTGACCGCCACGGCCACGACGCCGGCAGCCGCAATCCAGGGAACCAAGGCAGGCCAGGGTCCCGCGTCGAACGCGCCGGGGCTCACCAAGTCGTTGGCGACCAGCGCGGCAAAGGCAGCGGGCGGGATATAACCCAGGGCCTCGGTAATGCGGGGCGACAGGGTCCGCCCGCACAAGGCAAACGCCGGCGCGATGCGAAAGAACGCGATAGCAGCCCACGACGACAGCCACAGAACCAAGAACTCGTTAACGGGCATCGCGGGCACCTCTTCCGTCTAATACAGCATCGCACGCCAGCGCAATGGCAATGCCGACCACGACGCTTGCCGGCACGGCAATATTCGTGAGGCCCAAGAACTTGCATACGGCGACGGACACCGCGCCCGAAACCGCCGCGACAACGTTGCCGCGCGACAGCCGCTGCGAAAAGAGTAGACAGATAAAGAGTGACGTGCAGACGAAACTCGCAATAGCGGTGGGAACATCGACAACGGCACCGACGATGGCACCCATCGTGCACGAAGCGCCCCATGTCGCGATGAGGATCACGTTGAGCACGAAGGATTCGCGCGGGCCCCGATCCTCCCCCCTCAACCAGCTTGGCAAGCGAGATGCCGTATGCCTCCTCGGTGAGCGTCGCGGCAACAGCCAGCGTCTGACGCTTCGAGGCGCCCGCCAGATGGGGTGCGATCGATGCCGAGTAAAGAGCGAAGCGCAAGGAGATGGCGGCGACGCTCGCGATAATCGAAGGTGCCGGTACGCCCGCCAGCCAAAGATTGCAGATCATAAACTGGCCGCTGCCCGTCACAAACGTGCTGCTCAGAGCAAAGACCATCCAGGGCTCCATTCCCGTCTGCCCCATGATCATTCCGCACGGCGCGCCTATTGCAACATAGGTGAGCATCACTGGCCAGACGATTTTAAAGAACCTAAGGACCATGCCACTCCCATTCTGGTAAGTCGTCTGCAGCGCGCCTTGCAACGCAGCAGAAATGTCAACCGGTGGCAATAAAGTTCGCCTACAATTGCCACCGGATCGAAAGACACAACTTTTTAGGAAGTCATTATGACAGCTATCGATCGAGACCGGGCGCGCGCGGCCTTCAAAAGCTACACCGATGCCTACGACGCCACCAACCCACGCATCGCGCTCAAAATCGAGCATACGTACCACGTGGCCGAGGCATGCGATGCCGTAGCGCGCGAGCAGGGCTGGTCGTCAGAAGATATTGACCTGGCATGGCTTTGCGGCCTGCTACACGATATGGGCCGCTTTGAGCAGTTGCGGCGCTGGGACACCTTTAAGGACGCCGAGAGCATGAGCCATGCAGCGCTGGGCATCGAGGTCCTCTTTGGCGAGAATCCCGCCGATGCACCCGCCGTAACGAGCATCCGCGACTTTATCGATGACCCGGCAGAGGACGAACTGATCCGCGCGAGCATCGCCCACCACAGCGATTTTCGCCTGCCCACGGAACTCGACACCCGTACACGGAGCTTCTGCGAGATCGTGCGCGATGGTGACAAGATCGACATTATGCGCACCATCGCCGACAGCACCGTCGAGACCATCCTCAAGGTGGATGAGGACGCGTTTCTCGCCAGCCACTTCTCGACACCGGCGCTTACCGCCTTTGACGAGCATCGCTGCGTCGCGCGTGACGAGCGCAACGAGCCGGCGGACTACCTGGTGGGGCTCATCTGCTTTATGTTTGAGCTCGTCCATCCGGCAAGCCGTGCACTGGCGCGCGAGCAAGGCGATATCTATCGCCTGCTCGACGCGCCCTTTGGCATTACGCGACCCTTTACCGACCCCGCCGCGCAGGCAACCTGGAGCCGCCTTAAGGACGAGCTGCGCCGCTGGCTGGCAAGCGCTTAGCACTCGAGCTGAGCCAGCAGTTCCTCAACGATCTCAACGGCATCGCCGACGACCTTGTACTGGGCGGCACCGAAGATGGGGGCATCCGGGTCCTCATTGATGGCGACAATGCACTCCGCCCCACCGATGCCGGCGAGATGCTGGATAGCACCCGAGACACCGATGCTCACGAGGAGCTTGGGCGAGACCGATACACCCGTCTGGCCAATTTGGTGGCGATACTCCAACCAGCCTGCCTCCACAATGGGACGCGTGCAACCAAGCTCGGCACCCAGGGCATCGGCGAGCTTTCGCATCAGGGGCAGATTCTTCTTGGAGCCGATGCCGCGGCCCACCACGACCAGACGCTCGGCATCGGCAATTGAGGCCTGCTGTCCCCACTCCTCGGCGGGAATCGAGATCTCGACGCGGGCCTTAACGTCATCCGCAAGCACTACCTGGGTAATCGTGCCGGAGCGGCTATAGTCAAACTCGGGCGCCTTAAAGATGCCGGGGCGCACCGTTGCCATCTGAGGACGGTGGTTGGGGCAGATAATGGTGGCCATCAGGTTGCCGCCAA
>USOF01000201.1 GCA_900556285.1 uncultured Collinsella sp.
AGATGCTCAGGAGTCTCGTGGGCTCGGAGATGTGTATAAGAGACAGCCCCATGGCGGACCTGCGAGCGATCGTCCACACCATGGCGCAGACCGCGCGCGAGGCGGGCGTCGCCATCATCACCGGCGACACCAAGGTGGTCGAGCGCGGCGGGGCCGACGGCGTCTACATCAATACCGCCGGCGTGGGCGAGGTGCCCGAGGGCGTGGCGCTCAGCGGCGCCAACTGCCAGCCTGGCGATGTCATCCTGGTGTCGGGTACACTCGGCGACCACGGTATCGCCATCATGAGTCAGCGCGAGGGTCTGGCGTTTTCGAGCACCATCGAAAGCGACGCCGCGCCGCTCAACCACCTGATTGCCGATGTGCTTGCCGCAGCACCCGACACACGCTGCTTCCGCGACCCCACTCGCGGTGGCCTGGCGTCCACGCTCAACGAGTTTGCCCAGGCCAGCGGCGTTGCCATGGAGGTCGACGAGGATGCCGTGCCCGTACGCCCCGACGTGCAGGCAGCCTGCGAGATGCTCGGCTATGATGTGTTGCAGGTGGCAAACGAGGGCAAGATGGTCGCCGTGGTGCCGGCCGAACAGGCAGATGCGGCACTGGCCGCCATGCGCGCCGCCCGCTACGGCGAGAATGCCGCCATCATCGGTCGCGTGCTGCCGCTTGCCGAGGACGCCCGCCCCGCCGTGCGCGTACGCACCGGCTGGGGCTCGACCCGCATACTCGACATGCTCGTGGGAGAGCAGCTGCCGAGGATTTGCTAACGACAAAGGCTCAGGGCTATTAAAGATATTCAGATTCCAAACATGCCCGGCACGCATGCCCAGTATCATGGGGTGCGTTTTACAACTCAAGCGGCAGGAGCACCCATGGCAGCAGCTTTTTCCCATGTGATCTTTGACCTGGACGGCACCATTCTCAACACGCTCGAGGACCTGGCGGCCGCCGGCAACCATACCTGCGAGATGCACGGCTGGCCCACGTTTGCCGTAGACGAGTACCGCTACAAGGTGGGAAACGGCATGCTCAAGCTGGCCGAGCGCTTTATGCCCGCCGAGTATGCGGGCGACGGCCGTATGTTTGAGCAGACGCTTGCCGAGTTTAGGGCTTATTACGGCGAGCACAAGGAAGACCACACCTCACCGTACGCCGGTACGATCGAGATGCTCGACCGCCTGCGCGTCGCGGGCGTGCAGCTTGCCGTGCTCACCAACAAGGACCATGTCTCGGCCGCTCCGCTTATCGAGAAGTATTTTGGTTCCGAGCGCTTTGCGCTGGTGCAGGGCCGCGTCGACGCGTTTCCTCCCAAGCCCGAGGCGCCTGTTACGCTGCATGTGATGAAAGAGCTAGGCGCCGACCCGGCAACCACACTCTATGTGGGCGATTCCAATGTCGATATCCTGACCGGTCACAACGCCGGCCTCAAGAGCGCCGGCGTCGCCTGGGGCTTCCGTGGCCGCGCAGAGCTAGAAGCCGCCGGCGCCGACTACGTGGTGGACACCCAGGATGAGCTCGCGGCGCTGATTCTGGGCGAGTAGCGGGGCTGTCGCTCAACACGGCTGCATAGATTCTGTCGCGCGGAAAGTAGTCGTTTAAGAACGTCCCCAATGACTGCCATGGCAACGCCGATGTTTCGGCAATGACAGCGAGCGGGCACCAGAGCGAACAAATTGGCATGAAAAGAGGACGGCATAGACCTTCTGGTCATGCCGTCCTCTTTGAATGACAAGTTGTCGCTCTGGTGCCCGCGCAGCGTCGAGCAGTTACGGCGTTTGGTAAAACGCCGTAACAAACTACCGCGTAACTCCCCTAGCTCAGCATCGCATCCATCATCTCGGAGTTGACGGAGTCGTCAGCAGACCACTCGCCGTCGTCGTTGCAGGTGTACTTGAAGATAACCGTGGTCTTCCTGGGCTCGGTGGCCTTGGTCACATCGACCATCACCTGGCCGGCCATCTTGTACAGCTCGTCATCGGAAGGAACCGTGTCAAGTGCAGCGACCTTCTCCTGATACTGGGTGGAGAAGTCCTCGACGATCTTGTTCATGGACTTGCAGGTGATGGAGACCTCGGCGGTTGCAACGCCCTTGTCCTCGTCGACCGTCACGTCGCCGATCTCGTAATCAAAGCCCTCGAGATAGGTCTTGGCATACTCCTTGGGATCGATGCCCAGCTGCTCGAACTCGTCGCCCGAAGCCTCTTCCAGACCAGAGAGGAAATCGTCGCCACCGTTTTTGACCTCATCGAACTGAGTCGTAAGGTCCTCGGTGATGAGTTCTTCGATCGAAGGGCCTCCGCAGCCGGAAAGCACGACCACGCATGCAACCAAAACGGCCATGAGGGGCGCAAGCAGCAGCTTCTTTTTCATGTTGTTCCTCCCAATGAGCGGCACCGTGCTTCCCAGACACGGCACACGTTGTGATAGTAAGCACATACTATCCACTTATGAACACCCTCGGCAGCACGAAGGCGCGGTCGGTTCGTTTTAACGTCCGAACGGTCTGCGAGTCCGCTCAGCGTGCAATAAAACGCATCCGTACCGTGCAATAAAAAAGGGTGGCCGGATAATCCGACCACCCTTAGACATTATGCGATGCCGCGATTTACTTGCGGACAACCTTGACGATAGCATCGCCGGCAGCGACGGCGGAGTCGGCCTCGACGGCAAGCTCGACGTCGGCAAACTCGGCAGTGTTGGACACGGCCACGACGACGCAGTCTTTGTAACCGGCAGCGGCGATCTTGGCGCGGTCGATCTTGAGCATGGGCTGGCCGGCCTTGACGACGTCGTCGGCCTTGACGAAGCCCTCGAAGCCGTCGCCGTTCATGTTGACGGTATCGACGCCGACGTGCACCAGAACCTCGATGCCGCTATCGGACTGCAGGCCCACGGCGTGACCCATGGTGACGGTAACCTTGCCGTCGCAGGGAGCGTAGACCAGATCGTCCTCGGGCCACACGGCGCAGCCCTTGCCCAGGACCTCGCCACCAAAGACGGGATCGGGCACGTCGGCCATCTTGATGACCTTGCCCTTGACGGGTGAGCACAGCACGTCGGCGCCGGCAGAAGCAGAGATGGAGGACGGAGCAGCGGCAGCCGCGGGCTCAGCCTTCTTCTTGAACATGTCAAACAGACCCATACGTTTTCTCCTCTTGATTAAGCGCAACGTAGTGCGCATGCCTATGGTGATTATAGTGCCAATTGGACCAAAAACTAAGGTGGGGAGTCGAATCGAAAACTCTGCCGACGTCTTTGTCCATCGGCGCCCGTTTTGTTGATTAACCCTCGATGAGCCCCAGATGCACGAAGGCGTTCCAGATGC
>USOF01000202.1 GCA_900556285.1 uncultured Collinsella sp.
ATCTACACGCGTAAGATCGTCGGCAGCGTCAGATGTGTATAAGAGACAGGAATAGAGCAGGATGTTGTAGCGCTGCGCCTGCTCGCAGTTGAGGAAGAAAATGTAGCCCGCGACGGTGAAATGCTCGCGCAGCCGCCGCTCGATGGTGCCGGCGATGAGGTCCTTCGCCCAGTCGAAGTATTCGGCGGGGCCGCCGCCCTCGCGCGCCTCGATGGCGGCAAGGGAGGCCTGGGCCACCTCGGTAGCGGTAAAGTCGCCGGCGGCAACGCCCGCGGCGATCTGGGCGGCGGTAAGGGAATCGAAACTCTGAGCCATTACTCGCTCTCCCCCTCTCCCAAAATGGACGGCACGCGGAAGTAGCGGTCGCGCGCGCTGCCGGCGTTTTCGAGCGCGACGTCGAGCGGCAGGTCGCGCTCGGGCTCGCGCAGGTCGTCGCCCATCACGTTGGACAGGCTTCCGATGGGATGGAACGTGGGCTCCACGTCGGGCAAGTCATATTGCAAGACGGGCTCGAGCATCTGGACGGCGTCGTTCAGGTAGGACGTCATCTGGGTGAGCTCGTCATCGGTCAGTGCGATCTTTGCGTACTCGGCGATGCCGCGCACGTCTTTCTCGCTGAGTGCCATAGGCGCTCCCTTCCGCATAACAGTTAAACCGCTCTAGTATACAGGGCAAGGGCGCCTTGGAGCAGGCGCTTTACCCAAATGCAGCGAAAACGTAACGAGGGCGGCGGGCTGGCAGGCGGCAAGCTGGCGGTTCAGCAGCGAAACCGCACCGTCCATAGCGAAAACCGTCCCGCCCACAACGAAAACCGTCTCGTCCGCAGCGAAAAGCATCACAACATTCGACGTTTTTCGTCAAAATCGCGATTTTCATCGAATGTTGTGATGGTTTGGAAGCCCTGACCACCACAAAGGTGCCTGTCCCCATTGTGGTGGTTCTGAACAATGGCTATGCCGAGGCCTTGGCCTTGCGGCGTTTTCGGATCGCGTGGACCACGATGTCCAGCAGCAACAGCAGGATGGCCACAACCACGATGAGCACGGCAAACTCGCGCTTGCCCCAGTGGCGGCCGGCCAGCGACTTTTGCTTGTCGACGTCCTTCTTGCTGTACTTGGTGCGCACGCAATGCACCAGCAGGCGATGGTCGTTTACGCCGTAGGGCGTGCAGGTGACGAGCGTCACCTTGTCGGCACCGGGCTCGATGGTCAGCGACTCCATCTCCTCGGGCAGCACGACCTCGGAGTCCACCATCTTGTAGGCAAGCGTCTTGTTCATGGTGTGCAACAGCACCAGGTCGCCGGGCTCTAGCGAATGGATGTCGTCGAACATGCTCAGGTTCCGCATGCCCGAGTGCGCGGTGAGCACGCAATGCGTCGAGGTACCGCCCACCGGCAGGCTCGTGCCCTCCAGGTGGCCGACGCCCGCCATAAGGACTTCTTCGCTCGTGCCGTGGTAGATGGGCATGCTCACGTCAATGGAGGGGATCTCGACCCAGCTCATCATGGGGTCGCGGTCAAAGATGAGCTGCTGGGCGTAGGGTTCGATCTGTTCGGCGGGAAGTTCGGTGGCCTCGCCCGCCAGTTGCTCGTTAAAAGAGCGCGCCTGGAGCAGGATGCGCTCGCGCTCCTCTTCGGAGAGTGCGTCCACCGTGCTGGACACGGTGCTGATCTGGTTGAACACGCCCGAGGCCTCGAGCCGGTCCAAAATCCACGGCCAGGTCATAAGGCCCACGCCAATAAGGATGATGACGATAGTGATGAGCCGGTCGGCCCAGCGCGGCAGCCGTTTGCGACGACGCTTAGGCTTTGGTCGAGGTTTGGGCTGGGGGCTTGAGCCACCGTTTGCCGCGGTGTTATTGCTCTTCATATGTTTGGCGCCCTGCACCATCGCCGGTCACTCCTCTAAAGCTCAGGTTATCTAAACAAATAATAGCCGATTAGCAGGCTCCCACGGCGGGTGAGGTCGGACATGGGCTTGCATTTGAGTTTTCAAAATATCTCGAATCAACTGAGCGATTCGGGATACAATGTCTATAGAAAACGACGCACCCCGCGTAAGTGTATGAGAGCGCGGGCGGCCTAGTTTTCTGGTTTTGTTAAATGCCCGGGCTCCGAACCCCGGGCATTCTTATTTGCGCTTGTTGTGGCGCAAATGCCTTCTACCGTCCGCACCGCGCGTGCGCCTACGGACCTTAAACCGAACCTCATACGAGTCAAAAAACGCGATGACGAACGAGCCCACCGCCGCGAGGGCGGCGAGCACGTTAAGGAATTTCAGCATTTGGGGACCTCCGATCGAGTCGTCGGCCGCCCGCGCACGGAATGCGTCGCAAAGCCATTTTACCGCGAGTGCTCGCACTTACAGCTGGTATACGCGATTTTGACAAACATTTGTTCGATAATCATACGCTTGACCCTTCGGACAGCGGAGCCCAGCCGCATTGTCCGGGGTTGATTTCCGATCTCAGCCGAACACATTGAGCAAATAGGCCATTCCCGCAGTTAGCTGAACGCCCCCGCGGCCCCTCCTGGGGTCCGGGGGCGCCGTTTTCCCAGTTGATGGAACGGTGGAGATGTGTTTCGATAGGTCCGGTGGCCATGCTCCGCCCGCCGCCCGGCACCTCTTCCCAGACTCAGCCGGACGGTCGGTCCGTCTATTCCGTTTTGCCTTTAGGCTAGGCCAGCGGGGCATCGCCCCTCTCTGCGCGCGCCCTCTCGATGAGTCCCGGCGTCAGGTCGAGTTCGCCGAGCGCCACGTCCTCCACGCCGTAGGCGTCCAGCAGCGCCGCCGCGTCCTCCCCGAGCATCGCCCTGAAGGCGCGCGCGGGCGTCGCGAAGCCGAGCGCGCCGCGGGGCTCGGAGTTCACGTGCGACATGGCCAGCGCCAGGTCGGCCGGGGCGAGCCGGTCGAACCTGATTCCGGCGCCCTTGGGCAGCAGCTTCCTGATCTCGACGTGGTTGCGCTCGCAGGCGCCCTTCTGGTCGCTGCGCCCGGGGTCGCAGTAGAACAGCCTCGTCTCGCCCGGCCCCTCGCCGACGAGGTCCGCGATCGCCCGCTCGTCGGAGAACTCCGTGCCGTTGTCGGTGAGCACGGCGCGGAACACGCGGCGCGCCCCGTCGGCGCCGAGGACCGCCCGGACGCCCTCCAGGGCGGCCGCGACGCACCCGGAGGTCTTCTCCCCGAGCAGGAGCGCCAGCTGGAGCCTGCTGGGGCGGTGGAGCAGCGTGAGCAGGCAGGCCGAGTCCTCCCGGGCGCCCTCGACGGTGTCCATCTCCCAGGCCGCGGCGCACGCGTCCTCCCCGAGGGCGAGGAACGCGG
>USOF01000203.1 GCA_900556285.1 uncultured Collinsella sp.
GACTTGCAGCGACGGACCTCAGGACACTCTTACACCACGTCTGCGCGCGCGACCCATCGCTACAGGGGGTACCTTTGCTTTGGCGGTTTACTTGCCCTGTACCATGGTGAGCGAGATCTTCTTGCGGTCGCGATCGACCTTTTCGACCCACACCTTGACCGTGTCACCGATGCGCACCACGTCGCTCGGGTGCTTGACAAAGCGGTTGGCCAGCTTGGAGATGTGCACAAGGCCGTCCTGGTGCACTCCCACGTCGACGAAGGCGCCAAAGTCGACGACGTTGCGCACCGTGCCCTTGAGCTCCATGTCGGGTTCCAGGTCGTCGATGGAAAGTGCCGAGCGGCTAAAGACCACCTCGGGCGCGTCGTCGCGCGGGTCGCGGCCGGGCTTCTTGAGCTCGTTGACAATGTCGATGAGCGTCAGGGTACCGCAGTTCAGGTCGCTTGCTAGCGCCGAGATGCTGCCCAGGCGGCGCTCGATGTCGGGCACGCCGCCGCGGCTGAGCTCGCTTGCCGCAACGCCGGCACGCTCCAGGACGGCCGTGGCCACCTCGTAGCTCTCGGGGTGGACGCTTGTCGCGTCGAGTGGGTTCTTGCCGCCGCTAATGCGCAGGAAACCCGCGGCGTTGAGATATGCCTTGGGCCCCAGCTTGGGGACCTTCTTGAGCTGGCGGCGATCGGTAAAGGCGCCGTTTTCCTCGCGGTAGGCCACGATGTTTTTGGCCACGCTCGGCGTGATGCCCGATACGTATCCCAGCAGACTTGCGCTCGCGGTGTTTACGTCGACACCCACGCGGTTAACGACGTCCTCCACCACGTGGCCCAGAGTGCGCGAGAGCTCGGCCTGGTCAAGGTCATGCTGGTACTGGCCCACACCGATGGACTGGGGCGGAATCTTGACGAGCTCTGCCAGCGGGTCCTGCAGGCGGCGGCCCAGGCTCATGGCGCCACGCACGGTGACGTCCAGGTCGGGGTATTCCTGGCTGGCGAGCTCGGAAGCGGAGTACACCGACGCGCCGGCTTCGTTAACGATGGTGTAGCGAAGGCTGGGCGCCTGCTCGGCAATGAACTCCGAGACGACTTCCTCGGTCTCGCGGCTGGCGGTGCCGTTGCCGATGACGATGGTGTTGACGCCGTCCTTTTTGACGAGGCGGGCGAGCTCGCGCTTGGTGCCGGCGACGTCGTGGCGCGGCTTGGTGGGGTAGACCACGCCGTGGTCGAGCAGCTTGCCGGTCTCGTCCATGACGGCGACCTTGCAGCCGGTGCGGTAGCCCGGATCGAGCGCGAGCACGCGGGCGCCGCGCACGGGGCGTGCCGAGAGCAGGCCCTCGAGATTCTTGGCAAAGACATTAATGGCCTCGGTCTGGGCGCGAACGGTGAGCTTGGCGCGGGCCTCGCGCTCCAGCGAGGGGGCCATGAGGCGCTTGTAGCCGTCAGCGATGGCGGCGTCAAAGACGGGCGCGAAGACGCCCTGGCGTCGGGGCCAACGGCTGCCGAGGCGCGCCGTGGCGGCAGCGCCGTCGACGTTCACGCGCACGCGGAGTTTGCCCTCGCGCTCACCGTCTACATGATGGTCTCCGACAGCAAGAAGAAGTCCGCCTAGTTTTACCGATGCGACAAAGGGACGGCCCCTTTGTCGCATTCCACCGGTCACCAGTATTTAAGGAGTCGAAATGTCTGAGCTCAACCCCGTCCGCATTGCCGTTATCGGCGCCGGCGCCATGGGCCGCAACCACATCCGCTTTGTCACCGAGGAGCCCGAGGCCGAGCTCGTCGCCATCGCCGACGCCTTTGAGGGCGCCCGCGCCACGGCCGAGGCCGCCGGCGTGCCGTTTTACACCGATCCCGCCCAGATGATGGACGAGGTCAAGCCCGAGGCCGTCATTATCGCCACCCCCAACGACCTGCACCTGGGCGTTGCTCGCGAGGCTGTGAAGCGCAATATCGTGCCGTTGGTCGAAAAGCCGATCTCCAACGACCTGGAGGATGCCCAGGCTTTCGCTGCCGAGGCCGAGACCGCCGGCGTGCCCGTGCTCGTGGGCCAGCATCGTCGCCACAACCCCTTCGTCAACAAGGCCAAGGAGATCATCGAGTCCGGCGAGCTGGGCAAGCTCACCGTGTCGAGCTTCCACTACATGATCTATAAGAATGACGAGTACTTCGACGTCGAGTGGCGCCGTAAGAAGGGTGCCGGCCCGATCCTGGTCAACCTGGTTCACGACGTCGACCTGCTCCGCTACCTGCTGGGCGAGCCCGTTGCCGTCCAGGGTATGCAGTCCAGCGCCGCCCGCGGTTTTGAGACCGAGGACCCCGCCGTGGTCAACGTCCGTTTTGCCGATGGCGCGCTCGCAAGCATGACCATCTCCGACGCCACCGCCAGCCCCTGGAACTGGGAGGCAACCGCTCGCGAGGATCCGCAGTACCGCCCCTTCGACGCCGACGCCTACTTTATCGGCGGCACTAAGGGCGCCCTGTCGCTGCCCCGCCTGCACCAGTTCTCTTACGACGGCGCCTCCAACTGGCACAAGCCGCTGCAGATGGAGATTCCGGCCGTGGACCCGGCGCTGCCGCACAAGATGCAGCTCAAGCACTTTGTGAAGGTCGTCCGCCGCGAGGTCGAGCCCGTCGTGACCCCCGCCGATAACGTCAAGACGCTCACGCTTCTCAACGCCATCAAGGAGGCCGCCGAGACCGGCCAGCTCGTCGAGCTGTAATGCTGTATTAGGGCAGGCCTCGGCAGAAACCCCATGCCGAGCCCTTCGGTCCGCCACCAACAAGCCCCTCTTCTTTGCCCTGCGAGCAGCCTCCTGCCCGCGGGGCTTTTTGCTACCTTGCCGACGATTATTCTGGAGCGAGGCTATTTTGCGCCTCAGCTTGGTTCGTTCGCCACGAAATGGGCCTATCTACTACGTTTAACCGATCGCCCTCAAGCATGCCGAATTTCGCGAGATAAAAACCGCAGGTAAACGGCTTGCCGACTTTCGGAAAACCCAGGTATGGTCAGCCCCTACGGGTAAAACGTAGTAGATAGGCCGTTTTCGTGGCGCGGCCCCAAAACAGCCTTTTGGGACGGGTGGTATCCTTGGTAGCCCTGTGCTGCAAACGCACCTTAAACGCAAGGAGTCCCATGGATCTTATCGCCCAGCTCGCCCACGAGCTCAACCTTAAGGCCGCCAACATCGAGGCGGCCGTCAAGCTCATCGACGAGGGCAACACCATCCCCTTTATCTCGCGCTACCGCAAGGAAGCCACGGGCGGCATGGACGACGTCGCCCTGCGCGCACTCGACGAGCGCCTGTCCTACCTGCGCAATCTTGACCAG
>USOF01000204.1 GCA_900556285.1 uncultured Collinsella sp.
ACGAGATGCTCAGGAGTCTCGTGGGCTCGGAGATGTGTATAAGAGACAGCCGGAATGCCCGCCTCGCGGATCTTGCGCACCATCGGGGCCGTATCGGGAATGCCGGGCGACTTGACGACCTCCGTGGCCGCGAGGATGCGCTCCTCGGTGTGGCCGCCCTCCTCGTAGGGGACCTCCCATTCGTCCAGCTTGGCCTTGTAACGGTCGGCAATGCGCCCCGCATCGGAGAGGAAGACCCCGAACCCCTTCTTTTTGGCGAGGATCGCGGAGCCGTAGCCGCTGATGCCGCCGCCCAGGACAACTATTTTTTTCATGGGGTTATCGGATTTTAAGCGTTACCAGGGTAATGGCCGCCAGCAGCAGCGACACGATCCAGAAACGGGTGACGATCTTGGTTTCGAAGAAACCCTGTTTCTGGTAGTGATGGTGCAGGGGGGACATGAGCAGAATGCGGCGTCCTTCGCCGTATTTGCGTTTGGTGTATTTGAAGTAGCCGACCTGCATCATCACCGAGAAACTCTCGACCAGGAACACGCCGCACAGCAGCGGCAGCAGCAGTTCCTTGCGGATGCAGAGGGCGAAGACGGCGATGATGCCGCCGATCGACAGCGAGCCGGTGTCGCCCATGAAGATCTGCGCCGGGAAGGAGTTGTACCACAGGAAGCCGACCAGCGCGCCCGCGAAGGCCGCCGCGAAGACGACCGCGAAGGCCGCCGCAAAGTCCGTCGTCAAGGTCGAGGAGGCACCCTCCGAGCCCAAGGCCAAGGCAGCTGTCGAGGCAAAGCCGGCCGCCAAGACCACCACGCGCAAGCGCGCTACGACGACGGCCAAAAAGACCACGACCAAGGCTGCTGCTCCCAAGGCAGAGGCAAAGGACGAGGACAAGCCCGCAGTAAAGGCCGAGCCTGCTCCGAAGGCCGCAGAGGTCAAGACCGCTCCGAAGGCTACGGCAAAGACCAAGCCCGCCAAGGAGACCCCGGTCTCCCCCGCTGTTCCGGCCGAGGAAAAGGCCCCGACCAAGAAGACCTCCGTCCGTAAGGCAACGGCCACCCGCAAGCGTCACTAGTCAGGACGATTAAAACTTAATCCAACGCAAAAGAGGGCGCCCCAACCAGGCGCCCTCTTCTTGGTTGAACTTCTCTATTAAAAAGAGGGCGGTTTACTACGACAAAATGGCTCCGACCGATCACGGCGTGCAATCTACGAAATTGGCAACGCTTTTACCTGCGGTTTTAGTATCACCAAAATGACTGTGGTTGAGATCATTCAAATCGTCGTAGTAAACCGAATTACTTTTGTTTGACTACAAATAGTATCAGTCTAGGCTTTTTCGAATATCGCGATAATTTGGATGGTAAAACGATTTTCTAGGACAACCGTTCGCCGATGGTAAACGGATGTTGTTTATACAGCCTGTGTACAACAGATATACTTACAATCTGTGCGTAAAGCCCATGGCCCGCAGGCCGTGATTCTATTGAACTGGACCGTATTATGAGATTGATTCACAACAGCCGTCTGCCGCAGTTTCGTACTCCGTTTGGCGCTGTGACCACTGGAACTTCCGTTTCGCTATCGGTGATTTTGGAGGATGCCGACCCCAACCAGGCAACGCTTACCCTGCGTACCTGGGTCGATGAAATCGGTGAGTCTCTGTATCCCATGACGCACGAGGGCGACGGCATATTTACCGTAGAGCTTGAGTGCACTGAGCCCTGTCTTATCTGGTACAGCTTTATCTGCAACATCGAGGGCCAGCCCGAGGTTCGCCTGGGCGCGCCGCAGGGCCGCACCGGCGGCGAGGGCGTAACCTACGACTACGCCGAGGTCCCGTCGTTCCAGATTACCGTTTACAAGCACCGCGAAGTGCGTCCCGAGTGGTACGAGCGCGGCATGGTCTACCAGATCTTCCCCGATCGCTATGCCCGCGACGAAAACTGGCACGAGCGCACGCTGGCCGAGGTCCAAAAACCGCGCAACGGAATCCAGCGCCGCATGGTCGAGGACTGGAACGAACCGCCCGAGTACGAGCGTGCCGAAGACGGCTCCATCAAGACCTGGGATTTTTACGGCGGCTCGCTCAAGGGTATTCAAAATGACCTGCCCCGCATTGCCGAGCTAGGCTTTACGGCCATCTACCTCAACCCGATCTTTGAGGCCGCGAGCAACCACCGCTACGACACGGCCGATTACACCAAGATCGACCCGATCCTGGGCACCGAGCAGGACTTTACGGAGCTGTGCGAGGCAGCCGAGAAGCTCGGCATTTCCATCATCCTGGATGGCGTCTTCAACCATACGGGCGATGACTCGATCTACTTTAACCGCTACGGCAATTATCCCGGCGTCGGTGCTTGGCAGAGCGAGGACTCGCCGTGGCGCGATGCGTTTTACTTCCATGAAGACGGTTCGTATGACTGCTGGTGGGGCGTGGGCAACATGCCCGCCATCAATGAGAGCTCCGAACTGGTGCGCGAGCGGCTCCTGGGCAAGGACGGCGTGATCCGCAAATGGCTGCGCGCTGGCGCCCATGGCTGGCGACTCGATGTGGCCGATGAGCTTTCCGATGACTTCCTGGCCGAGATCAAAAAGGCCGTGCTCGCCGAGAAGCCCGACGCGCTACTGCTCGGCGAAGTCTGGGAGGACGCCTCCAACAAGATCAGCTATGGACATCTACGCCGCTACCTGCAGGGCTCCGAGCTCGACTCTGCCATGGACTACCCCTTCCGCGACATGGTCATCGGCTTTTTGATGGGCTACAAGAACGCCTATCAGGCTGCCGAGGACATCGAAACCCTGCGCGAGAACTACCCGCGCGAGGCACTGGCCTGCGCGCTCAATCTGCTTTCGAGCCACGACCGTCCGCGCATCATCTCGGTGCTCGGCGGCGGCCCCGACGAGTCGCAGCTGCCCGAGAGCGAGCGCAGCAAGTGGCGCCTGGACGAGAACTCCATGGGCCTGGCCAAGAGCCGCTTTTGGTTGGCGACGCTCATGCAGATGACCTTCCCAGGCGTGCCCTCGATCTATTATGGCGACGAGTACGGCTTGGAGGGCCTCACCGATCCGGGCAACCGCCGCACCCTGCCGACCAAGGACCAGCTCCACGATTTCGATACGCTGGCCATTGTTAAGAACGCGTCTGCCGTCCGCCGCGCGCTGCCGTTTATGGTCGACGGCGAGATCAAGGCCTTCGCGCTCAACGACGACGTCTTGGCCTACACCCGCACGGGCAAAGACGGCGAGGCCGCGACGGTTATCATCAACCGCTGTCTCTTATACACATCTGACGCTGCCGACGATCTTACGCG
>USOF01000205.1 GCA_900556285.1 uncultured Collinsella sp.
CGGACAGGTCACACTACACCGTGTACTGCGGCAGGTCCTGCAGGGCGATGACGTCCATGCCCATGTCGTTGGCGCTGCCGTGACCCTGCTCGTCCTCGCGCACGGCCTCGATGGCACTCACGTACGTGTTGGCCGCAGACATCGCCGTCACACAGGTCACGCCACGACGGACGGCCTCGGTGCGTAGCAGGTAGCCATCGCCACGCGAGCCCGGGCCGTACGGCGTATTGATGATTACCGCAATCTTGCCATCGGCGATGAGGTCACCAATGTTGGGACGCTCGCCGTCGTGCGGGCCGCTAATCTTTTCCACGACCTCGCACGTCACGTTGCCTCCACGCAGCACGCGCGCCGTGCCCTCGGTGGAGCAGATATCAAAGCCCAGGTAGCGCAGGATACGGGCGACCGAAAGGATATGACGCTTGTCGCGGTCGCACACGCTAATGAACACCTTACCGGCGCTCGGGTCGGGCAGCTTGTAGTCAATCGCCAGCTGCGTCTTGGCGTATGCCTCGGGATAGCTCTTAGCGATACCCATGACCTCGCCCGTCGACTTCATCTCGGGCCCCAGGATAACGTCAGCGCCCGGGAAACGACCCCAGGGCATAACGGCTTCCTTCATGCAGAACCAGTCCAGCTGGCGCTCGTCGCTCGGCAGGCCCAGGCTCGCGATGGAATCGCCCGCCATGATACGCGCCGCGCACTTGGCCAGCGGCACGCCGGTGGCCTTGGAGATGAACGGCACGGTACGGCTGGCACGCGGGTTGGCCTCGATCACGTAAACGGTCTCGCCCTTGATGGCATACTGCACGTTGACCAGACCGCGGACTCCCAGCGCCATCGCGATGCGACGGGTGGTCTCGCGAAGCTTTGTCTGCAGGCTCTCGCTAAAACTGAACGGCGGGATGCAGGTCGCAGAGTCGCCGGAGTGAATACCGGCCTCCTCGATATGCTCCAGAATGCCGCCGATGTAGACCTCTTCGCCATCGCACAGGGCGTCGACATCGGACTCGATCGCACCCTCCAGGAAGCGGTCCAGGTACACCGGGTAGTCGGGGCTAATGCGCGCGGCCTCGGCCATGTAATCGCGCAGATGCTCGGCATCGTAGGCGATCATCATGCCGCGGCCGCCCAGCACGTAGCTCGGACGCACCAGCAGCGGGTAGCCGATATGCGCGGCCACGGCCTCGGCCTCCTCAAACGAGGTTGCCTGGCCCGCCGGCGGGTACATGATGCCCAGCTTGTCGAGCAGAGCGGCGAAGCGCTCGCGGTCCTCGGCAAAGTCGATGGCATCGGGCTTGGTGCCCATGATGTTGACGCCACTCTCCTCGAGCATGCGCGCCAGCTTAAGCGGAGTCTGGCCGCCGAGCGTCACCACGACGCCGTCGGGTCGCTCAACATCGATAACGTCCATGACGTCCTCGTAGGTGAGCGGCTCAAAGTACAGGCGGTCGGACGTGTCGTAGTCGGTCGAGACGGTCTCGGGATTGCAGTTGACCATGATGGTCTCGAAGCCGCGGGCTGCCAGCGCGTAGCTCGCGTGCACGCAGCAGTAATCGAACTCGATACCCTGGCCAATGCGGTTGGGGCCGGCGCCCAGGATCATCGCCTTGGGCTTGTCCGCCGGCGTGGTCTCGTCGGGAGCCACGCACTTCTTGGCATCCGGGCTCGTGCGGTAGATGTTCTCGTACGTCTTGTAGTGGTACTCCGTGGCGCTCGAGAACTCCGCAGCGCAGGTATCAACCGTCTTCATGCTGGGAACCACGCCCAGGCCCTTGCGATAGGCGCGCACAAAGCGCTCGTCCGAGCCGGTCAGTGCGGCGATCTCGGCATCGCTCGTGCCGTACTGCTTGAGCAGGCGCATCGCGTCGGCGTCGATATCCTCCACACGCAGGCCGCGGATGCTCTCCTGGACCTGCACCATGTCGTTGATACGGTTGAGGTACCACGGATCGATACCGCAAATAGCATGGATGCGAGCGATGTCCCAGCCGCGGCGCAGGGCCTCGACCACAAAGAAGATGCGATGCTCGGTCGGGGTTGCCACGGCCTGAGCAAGCTCGTCGTCGCTCAGCTTATCGGCACCCTCTTTGCCACCGGCGCAGGTGCCCTGGTGACCGTCCTCCAGCGAGCGCATGGCCTTGCCAAAGGCCTCCTCAAAGGTGCGACCGATCGCCATGATCTCGCCCACGGCCTTCATGCGCGTGGTGAGTGTGGGGTCGGTACCCTTGAACTTCTCGAAGGCAAAGCGCGGCACCTTGACCACACAGTAGTCGATTGTGGGCTCAAAGCAGGCGGGCGTAGCCTTGGTGATGTCGTTGACGATCTCGTCGAGCGTGTAGCCCACAGCCAGGTGCGCGGCGGCCTTGGCGATGGGGAAACCCGTGGCCTTGGAAGCGAGGGCGGACGAGCGGCTCACGCGCGGGTTCATCTCGATGACGGTCAGGCGGCCGGTGTTGGGGTTCACGGCAAACTGCACGTTGGAGCCACCGGTCTCGACGCCGATCTTCTCCAGAATGGCGAGCGAGGCCACGCGCATGCGCTGATACTCAAGGTCGGAGAGCGTCTGCGCCGGCGCCACGGTGATGGAGTCGCCGGTATGCACGCCCATGGGGTCGAGGTTCTCGATGGAGCACACGATGATGCCGTTGCCGGCGTGATCACGCATGACCTCCATCTCATACTCTTTCCAGCCCTCGATGGACTCCTCGACCAGCACCTCGTGGGCAGGCGAGAGCTCCAAGCCCTGGCTCACGATGGAGACGAGCTCCTCGTGGGTGTGAGCGATGCCGCCGCCGGCGCCGCCGAGGGTAAAACTCGGGCGCAGTACGCAGGGATAACCCACGCGCTCGGCGATGGCCTCGGCGTCGGCCACGCTGTAGGCATAGCCCGAGCGCGCGACCTCCAGGCCAATCTCGGCCATGGCCTCGTTAAAGAGCTTGCGGTCCTCGCCGCGCTCGATAGCGGCAAGGTCGCAGCCGATCATCTCGACGCCGTGGCGCTCGAGCGCACCGGATTTCGCCAGGTCGACGGCAGCGTTAAGGCCGGTTTGACCGCCCAGCGTGGGCAGCAGGGCGTCCGGGTGCTCGTGCTCGATGACGCGCTCGATAAACTCCGGGGTGATGGGTTCAACAGAGGTGCGGTCCGCCAATCCGGGGTCGGTCATGATGGTGGCGGGGTTGGAGTTGACGAGGATAACCTCGTAGCCCTCCTCTTTGAGCACCTTGCATGCCTGAGCGCCGGAGTAGTCGAACTCGCATGCCTGGCCGATGACGATGGGGCCGGAGCCGATGACCAGC
>USOF01000206.1 GCA_900556285.1 uncultured Collinsella sp.
GGCAGCGTCAGATGTGTATAAGAGACAGCTCTTGAGTTATCTAGCAACCGAGAGGCTACTCCTCCGAGCCGTCCTCCCCAGAAGCTTTCTTCTGCTGATCGAGCTTATGCTTACCACTCACGATGGACGTAGCGCCCAGCGTGGCCAAGCTCGCGCTGGCAAGGCTCGCCATAACGATAAGGTCGCCCGTCTTGGGCATGTTACCGCCAGATGACTTGGTCGTGGTGGTCGTCGTGGTCGTAGTGGTCACCGTTTTGGAGTCATTTTGCTCCTGGACCTGGTTGTCAGCACCGCTCTTGTCGTCGTCTTCGGACTGTTTCTTTTCGCCCTCGGTCTTGTCCTCGTCCTTCTTCTGAGCGGACTTGTCGTCCTTCTCATCAGAGCTAGAACCCTTATCGGATTCAACCTTCTCGGAAGCCTTATCCTTGGAGTCGCCCTTTACGGCTTCGGTCTTTTCCGTGGAAGCCTGATCAGAGTTGTCCTTGTTCTGAGTCGAGCCATTATTGACGCCAGCCATCAGCGAAGAGCCCAGCGTAGAACCAAGCTGCACGGAGAAAGAAGGCTTCTTGTCCGGCGAAGCAACGGGAGCGTCCGGCGCCTTATTCGAGTCGTCCTTGGAAGCGTCGGAATCAGGGGTTGCGTCAGAGCCGGAGCCGTTGTTAGAGCCGGTGTCAACGGACGAATCGCTCGAGCCGGTGGATGAGTTAGAGGTGCCAGCGTCGGTCGAACCAGAAGCGTCGCTGTCCGTATTGCCGGCAGAGCTTGAAGACGAATCGCCCGCAGCAGAGCCGTTCGAATCGGAGCCGTTCGAGGTAGAGCCGTCGTTGGTAGTGCCACCAGCAGAGCCATTACCGTCAGCATCGGTCGAGGGCGCATCCATCCTGTCATCGTTGGCATCGTCACTCGAGTCGTCATTCGAATCAGGCGTCGGCGAGGGCGCCGGCGTAGGCTCGGGCTGCACGGGCGTCGCAGCGGCTGCCTCGTCCTCAGCGATATAAACCAAGCAGTCCTTTAGCTCGTTGCGGTAGCGGTTCTTCCAGCCCTCATGATACTGGGGCTGGCTCGAATACTTGGTCGCCACGTTATTGACCACGCTGTTGGAGAGCGCCGTCACAAACTCGCGGTCGGACATATCGTTGGAAAGATTCGCCCAGCGGAAAAAGTCCCTGCAGCCACCAGTGCCGCACATGTTGGTAATGCTCCATACCATGCCCTTGACGCAGTCGGCGCGGCCCGAAATATCAATACCCAGGCCGCTCTTGAGCCACGCCTCGGTCACCGCATAGTACGAGTTGTACGCATAAGCATCTTGAAGTGCTGAGAACTCAACAGGATCGGTGTTGTAAGCACCCTGGAAGGCCTCCTGCGCAATACGGCCCAACTCGGTGAGCTGACCGTTCTCGTACATGGCATTGCTCGTGTTGGAAATCTCGCTGCCGCGATCAATCGCATCCTTGAGCATGCTGTATTTTTCGGGGCTGTAGTTGTAGACCTGCTTCATAAACGGAATGAGCGACCAGCGGCGGTCGAACTGGTAATAGCCCAACGCGTTATAGCCGTCACCGTACGAAAAGCCCTGGTTGTAGTTACCATGGCTCTCGTACTTGGTAAAGTACTTCATCTCGGGAGTCACGTTGACAAACGAAACGCCCTGGACCGACCTCAGCACGCCTGAGAAGGACTGCTGGGTGTAGAGACCCTTATCGATATCGGTGGCATCCGAGGCAACGCCCGGCGTGGGCTCCTCGGCAGCGGCGGGTGCCGGCGCGGAAACGGCGCCAAACGAAAGCGCCAACGTCAGGCCCGCGACAATAGCAGAATGCTTGGGCTGCATAAGATCCTCCCTGCATTGGTGTAGTTAAAGTTCAGTTTGCAAAGATAAAAAAAGTATTGCAGCTCGCCCGTTGTTGCACAACAACCCCTCGGTAAACGGCAACAACCCTCCGCGAAATCTTAAAGAATTGCGCTCAACCTACAGCTTAATGTCAAAGTTGATTTCGGGGACGGCGGCCAGGTCGGCCAACGTCACGCCGTCGACGTACTTTTCGATCACGTCGTCCAAACCGCGCCAGAACTTGACGGTCGAGCACAAATCGCTGCGGGTGCAGCTGTTGTCGATGCCATCGCACGCCACCCGAGCCGTGCTGCCCTCGACGGCACGCAGGATGTCGCCGGCGCGCACCTCGGCCGGGTCCTTCGCCATCATGTAGCCGCCGCCCTTACCGCGCACGCTCCTAAGCAGGCCCGCCTTCATGAGCGGACGAACCAGCTGCTCCAAATACTTTTGTGAAATATGCTCGCGGTCAGCGACCTCGCGAAGGGCAATCTTGCCCTCGGCGTCACCAAGCGCTGCGATATAGATCATCAGACGGAGGGCATAGCGGCCCTTAGAAGAAATGAGCATACCTACCCTCTCATCGTAGCCGAGACAAAATACCAGGCTTGTTTGTCCCAAATCTTATGCACGCGGGGCAAACAAGCCTGATTATTATGTCCCGCATCTAAAAAGTCGAGTGGATTAGTCGGGTTTTCCCTTGACTAACGCCGAACCCATAGTAACTTTATTCCGAGAAGATTCCTAGGGTTTAGTACACCTATGAGTACACCATATACAGAGAGGGACAGCATGAGCGCAAATCCGCTGCTTTCCATCGAAGGTCTGACCGCCTCCGTGGACGAGAAGACCATCCTCCACAACGTCAACCTCAACGTCGCCGCCGGCGAGACCCACGTTCTGATGGGACCCAACGGCGCCGGCAAGTCCACCCTCGGCCACCTGGTCATGGGCGACCCCGTTTACACGGTCAACGACGGCCGCATCGTCTTTGACGGCCAGGACATCACTGAACTCACCACCGACAAGCGCTCGCGCGCCGGCCTGTTCCTGAGCTTCCAGGCCCCGGTCGAGATTCCGGGCGTGCCGCTGTCGAGCTTTTTGCGCGCCAGCATCGCCGGCCGCCCCGGCCTGGAGATGAAGGGCAAGGAGTTCCGCCGTCGCGTCAAGGAGCTCGCGGCAGAGCTCAACATGGATACCGCCTACCTCAACCGCGAGCTGGGCGTGGGCTTCTCGGGCGGCGAGAAGAAGAAGAACGAGATCTTCCAGATGGCGATGCTCGAACCGAAGCTGGCGATTCTCGATGAAACGGACAGCGGTTTGGACATTGACGCGCTGCGCATCGTCGGTACGGGCGTCACCAAGTTGCACCGGTCGGACAATGCGACGATCGTCATCACCCACTACCAGCGTCTGCTGGATTACTGTCTCTTATACACATCTCCGAGCCCACGAGAC
>USOF01000207.1 GCA_900556285.1 uncultured Collinsella sp.
CGTAAGATCGTCGGCAGCGTCAGATGTGTATAAGAGACAGGTCGATTTCTCCGAGGTCGAGCTCGCAGACGAGTTCACCGAGCCCCAGGTAGCCGTGACCCCCAACGGACTGCTCCCCATGGAGCCCCTGCCCATCGACGGACGTCTGCGCAAGGCTGCTCTTCGCATGCCCGACGAGATCGAGGAGGCCAGCGGCTTCACGCTCTTCGGCCGCCGCATCAAGTCGCTCATTTACACTACCGATGTCGCGGTTATCCGCAACTCCAACGCCGATGCCGTTTTTGCGGTCTACCCTTTCACGCCGCAGCCCGCCATTACGCAAGCGCTGCTGACCGTCGCCGAGTGCCCGGTCTTTGTAGGCGTGGGCGGCGGAACTACGACCGGTAAGCGCTCCGTGCAGATGGCAGCCGTCTCCGAGATGCAGGGCGCGGCGGGCTGCGTGGTCAACTCCCCCGCTACTGCCGAGATGGTCGAGCACATCACCAACATCGCCGACATCCCCGTCATCGCCACGGTCGTACGTTGCGACGACGATGCGCATGCCAAAGTGCGCGCCGGAGCCAAGATTCTCAACATCGCCGCCGGCAAAAACACGCCCCAGGTCCTGCGTGAACTGCGCGAGCACTATCCCAACCTGCCGCTCATCGCGCCGGGCGGCAAGACGCCCGAGAGCATCCGTGAGACCATCGCCGCCGGCGCCAACGCCATCATCTGGACGCCGCCTTCGGCACAGCAGCTACAGACCGACATGATGCAGCGTTATCGCAAGATGAAGGAAGAAGCCACACCTGTCATCTCGCGCGACGATGTGCCCATTATCGACCAGGTCGCCGCCGCCGAGGTCAGCCAGGTCGAGAACATGAATCCCGATGTGCCGATTCCCGACGAAGTCATCGAGCGCGTCGCTTCGATCCACGAGCGCGTCGAGGAGCATCGCGCCAACCGCGGCCTCAAGCCGTCACTGCACGGCTTCTTCTTCCGCGGAAAGAAACGCTAATCGTAACAGCAAGGCCCGCCCCACAAACGTGAGGCGGGCCGTTATCGTTTGAGCAATCATGCAGCGACGTGATGGGGCAAATAAATCCACGCGCTTGTCGCCCATAAAGAAGAGCGCCACCGTACCAGGTCCGGTATGCGAGCCAATCAGAGTACCGATGTCATTGATCTCAATCTTGCCTTTAAGCTGCGGAACCTGTTCCTCAATCAGCGCCGCAACTGCCTCGGCATCCTCGCGGCACGCCGAGTGCGACATGATGCACTTACCCGAATAATCCGCACCGTCCTGCACGTGTGCCATCATGGTCTTGGCCATCTCGGAAATCGCGCGCTTCTTAGTGCGAATCTTCTCACGTGGCGACAGCTTGCCGTCGCAATCGACCGTCATAAGCGGGCAAATCTTAAGCGCCGTGCCGATGATCGCACTCGCAGCCGAAATGCGACCGCCTCGTAGATAGCTCGACAGATCGGTCGAGAAGAACCAGTGGTGCAGGTTGAGTTTGTGCTCCTCGATCCAGGCAGCCGTCTCGTCGAGTGAAGCCCCGCTATCGCGCACGTCGGCGGCATATTCCAGCAACAGGCCAAAGCCCGAAGACGCCGCCAGCGAATCGATGACGCGCACCTTGCCGCCCTGGGGATAGCGATCCGCGAGCATCTGCGCCGCAACGCAGGCCGATCCATACGTGCCCGAAATACCCGACGACAACGCCAGGTGCAGCACGTCTTTACCCTCGGCAACAAACGGCTCCCAAAACTCCTTGTACTCACCCACGCTCACCTGAGACGTCTTGGGCATGGCGCCCGCGGCAATCTGGGCAAAAAACTTGTCCGGCGTAATCGACTGATACAGATCGTCCGTATGGACAACATCGTCGATCTCGTAATGAAAACACACGACAGGGATATTGCGCGACGCAAAGAACTCACGGGTTCGGTCGGCGGCGGATTCACAGGTCAGGACAAAATCACTCATATGAGGCTCCTTAAGTATTGCTGCACAAATTATCGCACAGCAAGCCTAAATTCGATACAAATGTCCACTATTTACCAATGCGAACCATTTGCATCCAATATCTTTATCATGAACATCCCTATCCCTGCCATGGGCTAACATGGGCAAAATCACCTCCTTCGTCTCCACTTAACCGACACATCAACCTCAACTAAATCGATTTAGCAAACCGTTCAGCTGACAATTCAGCCGCCGGCGCAAAATCGAAACAAAGCCGGCGCATACTGGTAAACGTTTGACGCTGTTTATCAGTTTTACCAACCCCATCGGAAGGTGTTTCATGGTCGCATTCGATCGCAATCCGCAAGACTTTAAGTATCTGCGCCTGCTGTCGAGACAGTTCCCCACCGAACAATCCGCATTTACCGAAATTATCAACCTCTCGGCCATCCTCAACCTACCCAAGGGAACCGAGCATTTTATGAGCGACGTGCATGGCGAGTACGAAGCCTTTATGCACATCCTCAACAACTGCTCGGGCGTCGTGCGCGAACATGTCGACGAGATCTTTGGCGACACGCTCTCCTTTGACGAAAAGGGCGAGCTGTGTACGCTCATCTACTACCCGCGCGAGAAGATCGACCTGGTCCGCAGCCGGCGCGAGGACTCGCCCACCTGGTACAAGACGATGCTTGACCAGCTCATCATGGTCGCTCGCTCACTTTCAAGCCGCTACACGCGCTCCAAGGTGCGTAAGGCCATCCCGCGCGACTACGCCTATATCATCGACGAGTTGTTGCACACGCACCCGGACGAGAATAACTATCGCGTGCGCTATCACGAGCGCATCGTGGAGTCCATCCTGGAGACCGCCAGCGCCGACGACTTTATCGAGTCGCTCGCCTCGCTCATCAAGCGGCTGGCCGTCGACCACCTGCACCTGGTGGGCGACATCTTCGACCGCGGCGGCGGCGCGGCCAAGATTATGGACCGTCTGCTCACCTACCATTCGCTCGACATCCAGTGGGGCAACCACGACCTGCTGTGGATGGGCGCTGCGGCCGGTGAGCCCGCCTGCATCGCCACGGTGCTGCGCAACAACCTACGCTACGACAATTACGAGATTCTCGAGAACGACTACGGCATCTCGCTGCGCGAGCTCGTCGCCTTTGCCGATGCCACCTACACCGCCGGTGAGCCCATCACCCCGCTGATCAAGGCCATCAACGTGCTGCTCTTTAAGCTCGAGGGCCAGATTATCCAGCGCCACCCCGAGTTCGACATGACCGACCGCCTGCTGCTCGACAAGATCGACCACGACACCGGCACGGTCACGC
>USOF01000208.1 GCA_900556285.1 uncultured Collinsella sp.
CACCCCGACATCTACTCCATCGAGGACCTGGCGGGGCTTATCTTCGATCTTAAGAACGCCAACCCCGGCGCGCGCGTGTCGGTCAAGCTGGTCAGCGAGGCCGGCGTCGGCACCATCGCCACCGGCGTGGCCAAGGGCGCTGCCGACAAGATTTTGATCAGCGGCCACAATGGCGGCTCGGGTGCCGCTGCGCGCGACTCTATCTGGCACGCGGGTCTGCCGCTGGAGCTTGGCCTTGCCGAGGCCCAGCAGACGCTGCTGCAAAACGGTTTGCGCTCACGCGTGGTGCTCGAGGCCGATGGCAAGCTCATGGACGGCACCGACGTCGCCGTCGCCTGCCTGCTGGGTGCCGAGGAGTTTGGCTTTGCGACCATGCCGCTCATCTCCATGGGCTGCCTCATGCAGCGCGACTGCCAGCAGGATACCTGCCCGGCCGGCATCGCTACGCAAAACTGCCGCCTGCGTCGCGGCTTCCGCGGCAAGCCAGAGCACGTCGAGCACTTTATGCTCTTTGTTGCCGAGCAGCTGCGCGAGGTCATGGCGAGCCTGGGCTTCCGCACCATCGATGAGATGGTCGGCCATCCCGAGTGCTTGCGCCAGATCGAGGTCCCGGGCAACCGCAAGGCCAACCTGCTCGATCTGTCGCCCGTGCTGGCGAGTGCGACCTGTGAGTTTGGTGCCCATATCCCGGGTGCCGACGGCCGTCACTTCCTGCCGCAGATGGCCGCGGACAGCGAGCTCGACAAGACGCTCGACTCCACGTTGTTTGTGCCCTATACGGCCGATGCCCGTGCGCACCTGCGTCCGATTCGCTTCCGCGCCGATATCGCCAACGTCAACCGTTGCGTGGGCACCATCCTGGGTAACGCGGTGACCAAGGCGCATCCCGAGGGCCTGCCCGCCGGCTCCATCACCATCGATTGCGATGGTTCGGCCGGTCAGAGCTTTGGCGCCTTCCTGCCGCGCGGCATTACGCTCAACGTGTGCGGTGACGCCAACGACTACTTTGGCAAGGGCCTTTCGGGCGGCGAGGCGTCGGTGCGCCCTAACCCGCATGCGACCTACAAGTTCGACGAGAACATCATCGTGGGCAACGTTGCGTTCTTTGGCGCCACGAGCGGCCGCGGCTTCATTAACGGCCTGGCAGGCCAGCGCTTTGGCGTGCGCAACTCCGGCGCCACCGTGGTGGTCGAGGGCTGCGGCAACCATGGCTGCGAGTACATGACGGGCGGTCTGGCGCTCATCCTGGGCGAGGTCGGGCAGAACTTCGCCGCCGGCATGACGGGTGGCGTGGCCTATGTCTTTGACCAGTACGGTACGCTCGATGCCCGTGTGAACCACGAGAGCGTGGAGCTCAAGGCCCCGACGGCCGACGAACTGACGCAGATTCGCGAGCTCATCCAGGAGCACGTGGACGCGACACAGAGCCCGCGCGGCATTAAGCTGCTCTACAGCTTTGAGACGATGAGCAAGCACTTTGTGAAGGTCATTCCAACCGAGTACGAGCGCGTGCTGGCGATTGTCGCCGCCGCCGAGGCTGCCGGCAAGACGCATGCGCAGGCAGAGGAGCTGGCGTTTGACATTGTGACCGGTCGCGCGAGTGCCGCGGATGTCGCTCGCTTCGATGCCGCGGGCGGCGCTGTCGGCTCTGTTGCTTCGACCAAGAAGGAGGCGTAAGTGCCATGGGTAAGCCCGGTGCTTTTCTTGATATCGATCGCGTGACCCACGAGCTTCGCCCCGTGGAGGAGCGCAGCCATGATTTTGATCCGCTGTACGTGGAGCTCGATGACGATGCGCGCCGTGCCCAGGCGAGCCGCTGCATGATGTGCGGCGTGGCGTTTTGTCAGATGGGCGCGAGCTTTGGCAAGGCGCGTCCGAGTGGCTGCCCGCTGCACAACCTGATTCCCGAGTGGAATGAGCTGGTGTACCGCGGCCGCTGGGACGAGGCTGCCGAGCGCCTGTCGCTCACCTCGCCCATGCCCGAGTTTACGAGCCGCGTGTGCCCGGCGCTGTGCGAGGCCGCGTGCAACCTGGGTTCGGTCGACGGCCAGCCCACGACGATTCATGACAACGAGCGTGCGATCAGCGACCATGAGTGGGCAAATGGCGGTCCGCGTCGCTTTGAGCCGGCGGGGGAGGGCGCACCCACGGTCGCCGTGGTGGGCTCCGGTCCTGCTGGTCTGGTGGCAGCATGGGAGCTCGCGCGTCGCGGCGCCCGCGTGACGGTGTTTGAGCGTGACGACCGTCCGGGCGGCCTGCTCATGTACGGCATTCCCAACATGAAGCTCGAGAAGTCTGTGGTCGAGCGCCGCGTGGCGCTCATGCGCGAGCTGGGTATTGTCTTTGAGCTGGGCGCTGACGTTACGAACCCTGCGGTAGCGGCCAAGCTCAATGGCTTTGACGCCGTTTTGGTGGCTGCCGGCGCTCGTGCACCCCGCGGTCTTTCGGCTACGAATGTGGATGCCCCGGGCGTGGTGTATGCCGTGGACTACCTGACGGCTTCGACCGTCTCGGTGCTCGATGGTGGTGAGTCCGCGGTGAACGCGCGTGGCCTGGACGTTGTGGTCATTGGCGGCGGCGATACCGGCAACGACTGCGTGGGCACCGCGGTGCGCCAGGGTGCGCGCAGTGTGCGCCAGTTTGAGTTCTTGCCGGCCGCGCCCGATAAGCGTGCGGCGAGCAACCCTTGGCCGCAGTGGCCCAACGTTAAGAAGACCGACTACGGTCAGCAGGAGGCTATCGCTGCCATGGGCGGCGAGATGCGTGCCTGGGGCGTGGATACGCTCGAGGTGCTGCTGGACAAGAAGGGCGCGGCAGCGGGCCTGCGCGTGGTCGATCTGGATTGGTCGGCCGGCAAGCCCGAACGCATCGCGGGCTCCGAGCACGAGGTGCCGGCCCAGCTGGTGCTCATCGCCTGTGGCTTTACGGGTCCGGAGCGCAGCGTGTTCGAAGCTGTCGGCGTACCTGCGGGCCGCTGCGGCTGCGCGCCGGTTGTCGTCGGTGATCTGGAAGGTGTCGAAGGTGCGCCGCAGGAAGCGGTCGCCCATGCCCGACTCGCCGATGATGCGGTTGATGCGCTCCCGCATTTTGCGCTCGGCCTCGGCCTTGCGGTTTGCCTCCTCCTCGGCGGCCTTGGCGGCCTTTTCCTCCTCGTAGGCTTTCACGGCCTGCGGGCAGGTGCACCTCTCGGCCCCGTAGGGCGGCCAGATGATGCGGTCGCCGAACTTGAAGCCCTTGTGGTAGCGCATGGCCCCGCAGAACTCGCAGGGGACAGGAG
>USOF01000209.1 GCA_900556285.1 uncultured Collinsella sp.
CGTCGGCAGCGTCAGATGTGTATAAGAGACAGAGCTACTACAGCCTGGGCACCGCGGGCCACGACTTTACCTTCGACTTCACGGCATCGGGCACGTACCGCATCCACTTCTACTTTATGGACAACGACAGAAACGACCCCCAAAACGACAAGGGGATCTACTACCTGCGCACCACGGCGGAGGTGACCGTAAACGACGCCGCCCGCCCGAGCGTCACGCAGATCGTCAACGACGCCGTGGACCTGTGCAGGCAAGAGACAGACGGCTCGGAATACGACATGGCGCTGTGGCTCCACGACTGGACGCTCGACCAGCTGGAGTACGACCACAACCTCAACTGGTGCTCGGCCGAAAGCGGCCTCACGCGCCACCAGGGCACCTGCGAGAGCTACCAGCGCATCTACTCCAAGCTCCTTAACGCGGCAGGCATCGCCAACGGCCGCATCACCGGCAACGGCCACACCTGGAACGCCGTAAAGATCGACGGCAAATGGTGCCAGATGGACCTAACCTGGGACGACACCAGCGACAACTGGTACGGAGACCTGGACCAGCGCCATCTGTACTTTGGCCTGACCGACGAGCTCATGGCAATCGCCCACTCCGACCACACGGCAAACTACAAGAAGGACGACTACGCCTACCGCTCAACCGACCTGTCCAACAATTACTTTGTGCGAAACGGCAAGGCCGACGAATGGGCAGAGAAGTATGCCGACCGCATTCAACAGCACTTGGATGCCAAGGAAGAGAGCTTTTCCGTCGATGCCGATAACCAATCCTTCCCGCCGAGCATCTCGGGGATTCAGAACGGGATTGTTGCTTATGCGATGAACCTGCAGGGGTGGAAGGCGAACAAGGTCAAGGTCGACCTCACCGCAACCTCTAATGTCGCCACCCTGCCGAACAACGCATGGACGACAGAGTACAGCTTCACGGCCAAATATCAAGCAACTCATGTGAAACCAAAGCAGACCGTCCCCGACGGCGAGTACACGATCGGCAATGGCGAGTCGGGCACGGCGGTGCTCGATATCTCGGGCGCCTCGAGGTCAAACGGCGCTAACGCCCAGCTATGGAAGGCCAATGGCTCGGGAGCCCAGCGGTTCAGGATCTCCTACGACGAGAGCGCCGGCGCCTACGAAATCGTTTGCGCGGCATCGGGGCTCGCGCTCGACGTGGACTGCGCCGACTTCTCGAGCGGAACCAACGTCCAGCAGTACGCCAGGAACGGCAGCGCAGCGCAGAGGTGGCTAATCACGCGGCGCGACGACGGTGGCTACACGATCGCCTCCGCGGGCGACCCCAGGCTAGTCCTCGACGCAAAGTGGGGGTCGACCGCGAACGGGACGAACGTGCAGCTATACGAGTCAAACGGCTCGACGGCGCAGGGCTGGAGGCTGACAGCAGCTGGGAGATAGCCTTTGTCGGACTGGCGAGAATAAGCAAAGAATTAGCAGACTAACTGTTCAACCGCTCGAACAATATCAGAATCGAACCCGAAGTCGAACTTTCTGGCGAACATCATCTTTGAGTCCCTGATCGAATCTAGATCATCCATGGAGAACACGCGCGGGGACTCGTCCTCACCCCAATCTATCATGCGCATGATGCCGTCCGCATTTTCCTCACCTGGCATTCGATAAAAATCGAACCGCTTGCCTGCATTCCATGCGAAGGTCTGCAGAAACAATTCATCACCGCACATAGAATCCCAGAAAACCGACCGTATCAAAGAAGCATTCTCGACGATGTATCGAGCGAGTTTGTCAGTTATAGAGAACCAGTTATCGCCTTTCATCAGCTTAAGGCCTTTAGCGGGCTTCCTGTAGCACTGCAGAAGCCTCGCCAAAAGACCGTTCACCTTTCGCAAGAGAACTTGGCTCTTGTTTTTCCCTGAGGCATTCCAGATTACATGGCCGCCGATTCTACTCCTATAGTCCCTGTTGTGGTTTTCGAACCGAACAAACTCCTTGCCACCGCAGGAATCAAAGAAAGAATGAATTCGATCCTGGCTCTTGATGGGAAGGTCTTGTCCACTCAAAAGATGATAGTAAGAGTAGTGCCCCATGGCAACGGCAGCGTTGAGCAAGCTGAGCTCGCAGGCGATTTGCGAGTAGCCCCCCCCCATGTGACACTGATGCGGGGAACGGGAAAGATTCTCGCCTTGCTAATGGAGGTCAGCACACTGTTTTCATCCCATGCAATGTTCTTGGAGTCCATGTGTATGAAGATGTCGTTCCGGGGGTCGTCAAGGGTCCTCAGAAGCGTGCGGAGGGTCTCGTCATCCTTGTGAGCCATGATGAGAAACGCATGCTTGCCTCCAGTAAACGGTGTTTTATCCTTAACCATACCAATCCCTTCTCCAGCAGACATAAATGTGTCCCCGCTCATTAAGCCTTCCCCAGCAGTTTCTTCAACCTTCGCTTGACTCCCCCTAACTTGCCCCGCACGCGCTGGGCGAGGGAGGGTTCGAAGTCAAAAGCCGCCATCATCTTGTCAAGGCAAACCCCGTCCTTGAGATCGGCCATGAAATCGCTACGCCTACAATAAGGCGCAACAGACCTGACCAGGCTAGGGTTGCCAGGCAGCACCTTCTCGAGCGAAGACGCGCCCCACTCGATCTCGGGCTTCAGCCTCTCTATAGCGGCAGAGCCCTTAGCCGTGTTGCAAAGTACGGCCGACACGCCGCCCTCGTAATCAACCTCGGGGTGCGCAGACTGGATGCCCCAGAAATCCCCCAGCGTTATGTCGGACCCGCAGGAGCGCTTGACGGGACACTGGAAGCACGACGGCCTCAAGCTTGCGTTCGAAAGGAACGACTTCATATACCAGTCGTCACCAAAGACGCAGCTGTCGGATGGGGTCGCCGGCGAAGCCGGCGCACCGTCTTTCTCCGCATCATGCGCGTACGCGTATGATGCGGAGTAAGACAACCATCCGGTTGTCTTACTCCGCATATTCACGGCGCGAAGCGCCGTTCCCGCAGCGCACTCCTTGTGCTCGGCCCACTTCTCCCAGAGGAGCGGCGAGGGAGCGCCGTGGCAGATCACATCCACAGCAAGGAATCCGTCGGAGTCGGCAAGCTTACCGAGATACGCCCTCATGCCCGCGACCTGGCAGGCGGTGCCCGAGAAAAGCACGCGCCTGCCGTCGCGGAGCGCCTTCCGCACTCCCTCGTAGACAACGCGACCGACCGAGCTCTGCACGTACTTGGAGCGCATAACGGCGTCGAGACCCGCCTCGTCGCTGTCTCTTATACACATCTCCGAGCCC
>USOF01000210.1 GCA_900556285.1 uncultured Collinsella sp.
CCGGCGCCACCGAGAACGGTAAAACGGCTGCCGGAGAGCTTGTTGCCGCGCTCGAAGTCGAGGATGTCCAGATCGGTGCCCAGATCCCAATGCGGCTTAAAGTCGAAGTCGAACTCGCGCGGGGTGCCCCAACGACGGCGCTCAATATTCTCGTCCTCGTCCTTGCCGTACGGCGTGGCCTCGCAAGGAATGTTGGGCAGGTGAGCCATGAAGTCGTACTGCTCCTGCTCGAGAGCAGTACGGCGCTCGGCCAGACCGTCAATCTTCTCGTTGACGGCGCGCACGGCCTCCTTGGCGGCCTCGGCCTCGTCCTTCTTGCCCTCCTTCATCAGGGCGCCGATCTTCTTGGACTCGGCGTTGCGCGTAGCCTGGAGCTCCTCGACCTCGGTGATGACGGCACGGCGCTCGTCGTCGAGCTCAAAGAACTTCTCGCGATCCCAAGACGTCTGGCGGTTAGCCATGGCGACATCGATGGCATCGGGGTTCTCGCGAACAAACTTGATATCAAGCATTAGATCCTCCGGCGATATACATTCCATTTAGGTTGCAACCTTGTACATGTATGGGCAAGTATATACTTATGAGCGTTTACGACCCAACTCAACTACGCAAGAAGGCACCCAATGGACGCAGTTTTTTCCTTTTTGTTTGGCACCCGCACCGGTTTTGCCATCCTTTTCGCCGGCGGCATCCTGTTATTTGCGATTCTTGCCTTTGTAATGGAGAAGCGTACCCATAAGATGTACGTCGACCGCGGACCCAAGTCCGAGGATGAGGAAGACAGCTTCTGGGACTAACCTGCCAAAAAGGGACAGGTTTATTTTGGTCTGTTTTATCTGGGCAAACGCAAGCGCCCCGCAACTGGAATTGAGCCAGTTGCGGGGCGCTTTTCGCTAAAAGGACAAAACCGCAGAAAATACCTGCCAAAAATAAACCCGTCCTTTTTTTGGTCGGTTTTACTGGAGAGTTGCGTCGATTGCCTTGACCAGGGCGCTGCGCATGCCAGCGTCCTCGAGCGCAACGACGCCCTTGATGGTGGCACCACCGGGCGAGCATACGGCATCCTTCATCGCCGCAGGATGCTGGCCAGTTGCAAGCTGCAGCTTTGCCGTACCTAGCACCATCTGGCTCACAATGCGATAGGCATCGGCACGCGGGATACCGTGCTTGACCGCCGCATCGCCCAGGGCCTCGATTGCCATGGCGACAAATGCCGGAGCGCAACCACCCACCGTGCCGCCCACAAACAGCAGGCTCGTATCGAGCTCGACCACCGCACCGAGTTTGCCAAGCAGATCAAGCACCACGGCGCTCTGCTCATCACTAAGCGTGGAAGCCTTCTCGCAAGCGATGACGCCCTCGCCCACCGAAACCGGTGTGTTGGGCACCGTCGAGATATGCGCGACGCCCGGCAGGACCTGCTCCCACTTGGCACTGTCCCAGGTCCAGGCAACCGACAGAACGACCTTTTTGGCAAGAGCATCCTTGAGCGGGGCGAATACCTTCTCGATCATGTACGGTTTGACCGCAGCGACCACGATATCGGATGCGGCGACAACCTCGGCGGCATCGTGGCAGGCGACCATGCCGCGCGCCTCGCAGCGCTCAACCAGTGCGTCGTAGCGACCCGCGCAGGCGCACATGTCGCTCGCAGCTACACCGGCAGCGATCCAGCCATCGGCCATAGCGCTCGCCATATTGCCAAAACCGACAAATCCAATCTTCATATCTCATAGTCCTCTCAGACACGCTCTTCAAAACGAAAGCTATTGTCCCACGCCATTGTTTCGTATTGCCGACCTATTTGTGATACGGCTCGCCACGGCTGATCTTGCAGGCGCGGTAGATTTGCTCCAGCAGCACCACGCGCGCCAAGTTATGCGGCAAGGTAATGCGTCCAAAGCTGAGCATCTCGTCGGCACGGGCACGCACGGCATCGCTCACGCCATCCGAGCCGCCGATCACAAAGGCGATATCACTGTTACCTCGCAGCATAAGATCGTCGAGCCTCGCCGAGAGCTCCTCACTCGAACGCTCCTTGCCCTCGATAGCCAGCAGGATCACATGCGCTCGAGACGGCAATGCAGCAAGAATTGCCGCCCCCTCCTTGTCGCGCGCGGCATCCACGCCGCCCGCCTTAGCCGGGTCGATATCGGCCACCTCGCGGATATCCACCTTGGCATAGGCGCCTAGGCGCTTGGTGTACTCAGCGCACGCGTCCTTCCAAAAGCGCTCTTTGAGCTTGCCAACACAAACGACGGTGTATTTCACGCGTGCCTACTCCTTTGACTCGTTCTGAACCTTACCGGCAGCCAGCATCTGCTCGAACATAGAGGCCGACTGCGAAAAGTCGCTCGGCAGCACGACCGTCGAGGTTTTACCCGTGCGAGCGAACTCCGTCATCATCTCGGACCACTGCGTAAACATGAACAGTTGGTTGGCCTCGTCATTGCCGACACCCGTCTCTTGGATGATCTCGAGCGAATCTTTGATACCCAGCGCGATGGCCTTGCGCTGGTTGGCGATGCCCTCGCCCGCCTTTTCCATAGCCTCAGCCTCGGCGGTCGCCTCGGTGACGCGCTTGATGCGGTCGGCCTCAGCGAGCTCCTGTGCCGCAGCGCGCTTGCGCTGGGCAGCGTTGATGTCGTTCATGGAGTTCTCAACCTCGGTCGGCAGTGCGATTTTGGTGATGAGCGTCGACACGAGGGTGAAGCCGTAGGCGGCCATCTGCTCGGATACGGTGGCGTTGACGTCCTTGGCAATGTCATCCTTCTTGGCAAAGACCTCATCAAGGGTATAGACAGGGATGGAAGAGCGCAGGGCATCGGTAATGAAGTCGCGCATCTGGTCGACGGGCTCCTGCAGCATGTAGTAGCTCTTGTAGATGCCCGAATCTGCCGGGCCGGCTCCCATGTCATAGCTCACGTGGTACTGAGCAGAGACCTCAAGGCCGATAGTCACGTTGTCCTGGGTCTTAACGTCGATCCCAAAACCGTTTTTCATGGTGCGCAGACTCACCGTGGCGGCCTTGCGGTCGATCACGGGCACCTTCATGTGGAAACCCGCGTTGACGATGCGGTTAAACTTGCCCAGGCGCTCGATGATCACAGCATGCTGCTGTTCAACGACATAGCAGGCGTTGGGAAGCAGTAGCAACAAAATGATGATAGGAAGTAGAAGGCTGGTAAGGGCAGCGATGATACCGGAAAACAGCATGGTCTCTCCTCTGATAGGC
>USOF01000211.1 GCA_900556285.1 uncultured Collinsella sp.
GTGGGCACAGTGCTTCGCCACGTTTGTCCCCGACGAGATTCCCACCGCCCACGCCGCGCGCTTCCAGGCGCAAATCATGGCGCACATGAGCGGCCAGGCAATGCTCAACCACGACCGCATGGTCAACGTACGCAGCGCCGCTGACAATCGCCCTGCGCTCAAAGACGGCAAGGTCGCCTGCATCCACACCATCGAAAACGCCACGTTCTTTGCCGAGGACCCCGCGCTGATCGAGGTGCTCAAGAGCCTGGGCGTACTCATGTCATCACTCAGCTGGAACGCGCAGGGACCGCTCGCGAGCGGGCACGATACCCACGCCGGCCTCACCGCCGCCGGCATCGAGGCACTTACGCAGATGGAGCACGCCGGCATGGTACTCGACGTCTCCCACCTCAACGATGAGTGCTTTGACGAGGTTGTCGCCCACGCCACGCGCCCCTTCGTCGCCAGCCACTCCAACTCCCGTGCGGTTTGCGGCGTCAAACGCAACCTTACCGACGACCAGTTCCGCACCATTCGCGACATGGGCGGTATCGTCGGCCTCAACTACTGCAGCGAGTTCCTTTCCAACGACGCAACCGACAAGACTGCCGCAGACGTCACCTTCGACCAGCTGGCGGCACATATCGAGCACTGGCTCGACCTGGGCGGCGAGGACGTCATCGCACTCGGCGGCGACTGGGACGGCGCCACGGTGCCCGCTTTCCTCTCCGATGCCAGCAAGATGCCCGAGTTCCAGAACATGCTTTCCAAGCACTTTGGCAAGACCGTGATGCAGAAGCTCTGCAGCGACAACGCGCTTGCCTTCTTTGAGCGTTATTAATTTCACATCCCTTGAGCGGGCCGGCATGCCGAACGGTCGACATGCCGGCCCGTCCCCAATCTGAAGGACCGCTTTTGACGCAGCAATTTACGATTTCCATATCCCGACCGGATGGGACGCCCATCTCCGTCGTCGTTACCAAAAAGCGCGTCAAAAACTTCAACCTACGCGTCACATCAAGCGGTGAGGTCCACGCCAGCGCACCGCTCGGCGCCAGCCGCGAGCGCATCGAGGCATTTGTGAAGCGCAACAGCACCTGGATTGTCAGCCGACTTGCCAAGCGCGAGCAACGTCAGGCGACGGCGCGAGAGCCGCTCAGCACCTCGTCCGTCATTGCACTTTGGGGCAAGCCCATCACGGTACAGGATGCACTCGATCACAACTTTGCATCACCCGCGCCGCGGCCCAAGCAGGCCACCTTCGCAAGCTTTATGGGTACCGACGAATCGGACGAAGGCCCACAGGCCAAGCGGCGCGCAATCCTCGACGGCCTAACGTCCGACGAGCTCCAAGCCCACATCAGCCAGCTTTATACGACCGAGGTCACCGCAGCGCTACGCGACATCGTGCACGCATACGAAATCACAATGAGTGTCGCCGTTTCCCGCGTCTCCGTGCGCAGCATGAAAACGCGCTGGGGATCATGCACGCCCAAGACCGGAGCCATTCGCATCGCACGCGAACTTGCCGCTTATCCCATCGAGTGTCTCGACATGGTTGTCGCCCACGAGCTCGTCCACTTGCTCGAGCCAAGCCACAATCAGCGGTTTCACGCCCTGCTCGACAGGTACTGCCCCAACAATAGAGCGCTGTCGCAGCGGCTCAAGCAGCCACCCATAGAGACGTATTAGAACCGGTTAGCGCACGCGCTCGATCTCGACGCCGCAGCTTGCCAGGGGAAGACCGACGGGCGCCCAAGGCTTATCGAGCTTAACACGCACGCCAAGCAGCAAGGGGCAACGACGCAGCAGCATCTGGGCCACACCCTCGGCTGCCGCCTCGATGAGTTTAAACGTATGCTCGCGCAGATAGCCATCGACATCGTGGCACACCGAGCCGTAGTCAATCGAGGCGTCCAGGTTATCGTGCTCCCCCGCTGCACGCAGGTCGGCATAGAGCACCAAGGACACGATGAACTTCTGGCCCAGCGCGTTCTCTTCGGGATACACGCCGTGGTTGGCAAAGACCTCGAGACCGTCGATAGTAATGCGATCGGCATGGCGCAGATCGTCATAGCTCACGTGGGGCACCGCCGTTGCGGTGGATATTTCGCCCCTTCCACGGCGTGCGAGCTCGGCACCTTCAGTCTTGGTTGCATTCTCGGGCAGTTTTTTGTTACTCATCGCGATCGTCTCCTTCGTTTAGAACCCCGACCGCGCAAACTAACTACACGCGAATCGACAGGTTCTTTTTATCATCGCTCCAGTTGCAAGCATTGCGCGCGGGGCATGCAAAGCAGGCGCGCGACGCTTTGTCAGCTGCATAGAGCAAACGCTCAAGCGGTTGGCTGTTCACGCGCAGCTTTCGATGGCCCAGAATGGCCGTCTTAATGGCTGCGGCATCGGCCGGCTCAAACGCCACGTCATCAGGCATGCCGCCGAGAATTGCATCAGCGACGCGTTCGCTTGCAACATCATGGGATATACCCGATTCATACTGTTCATCTTTGCCGATATCGTGAAGAAGTGCCGTGGCGTAGATGACCTCGCGGTCAAACTCGAGATCTTCCTCGAGATTCTTAATCCACATAATGCGAGCGACATCGAGCAGATGGTCGATACCGTGGCGGCAGAAGATGCGCCCCGATTCCAGCTGAGCAATGTTGCCCAGGTGGCGCCGGAACAGGCCGTTGGCACAGATGTAATCGATACGAGGCATGACGCCAAAAGGCGCCAGGCCCGAAGCCATAAAACCGCGACGCGGCGTTCCCTCGTCAGTATTCGATGTAAAGTCGTTGACGACTCTCATAGTTAGCGTCCCAGCATCCTAAAGAAACGCTCTTCGAGCGCGGGGTCGGTCTCAAAGACGCCGCGGCGAGCGAGCGTCACGGTCTTGGTGCCGGGCTTTTGCACGCCGCGCATGGTCATGCACATATGCTCAGCTTCCATGAGCACAATCGCTCCCTGGGGAGCGAGATAATCCATGAGGGCGTCGGCAACCTGCGCACACAGCTGCTCCTGCAGCTGCAGACGGCGGGCATAAACCTCAACCGTGCGAGCAAGCTTAGAGAGCCCTGCGACACGACCGTTGGGGATATAGCCAATGGTAGCCTTGCCATAAAACGGCAGCAGATGATGTTCGCACAGCGAGTGGAACGTGATGTCGCGCTCGATAACCAAATCGTTCGAAGCGACGGCAAACGTTTTGGACCTGTCTCTTATACACATCTCCGAGCCCACGAGACTCCT
>USOF01000212.1 GCA_900556285.1 uncultured Collinsella sp.
GCCCAGATAGGGGGATGCGATCTGGCGATGCGTGCTTGACCATGGCCGAGGCATAGCCGCTCAGCTCGTCCAGAAGATGCATTCGTTTTGGCTTGGCTGCCAGGTTGTGGAAGTTGCGCTCACTGCGCACGGAGAAATTGTCCATACGGACTCTTTTCATCGATGTTGGCAGGGCCACCGTGCCTCTTGGCCGGTTGGCGTCGGGATCGTGGAGCCAACTCTCTACCCCGACTCTGGATAAAACGCGCCCACTCCTTGCGGGCAAGAGGAAGTCTATCAGCGTGTACGGACGGAAATTAAACGCCGTCTGCGAAATGACGCGTGAACGGCGTTAGTTTCCCAAGTGATTATTCGGCTTTCATCCGGAAAAGTGTCGAAATCAGCCGTGTAAAAGTACGGAAAAGTGTCGAAATAGGCACCTTAAAACTTCGGAAAAGTGTCGAATCTGACGGTCTCAACATCCGGAAAAGTGTAGCTTGATGACAAAACAGCACTTAGAAGCCGGTGCTGGATGCGGGATCCTGCGGCCGCCTTCAGCCCTCGCTACTCGTCGTCCCCGTCGTTGGGGTCGCCCTTGAGGGTGTTGATGTCCAGGTACTGGTTATCGTCCTCTTTTTGCTGGGTCTCCGACTCCGCTTGGGTGGGGCCGCGGAACAGCTGGAATCCCTCAAACGCAATGACACCGAGCAGGGCAATGACAATGGCGATAAAGGCAACCTTGACTGCCTGCGGAAATTCCGAGAAACGCAGCGCCTTTTCCTTGGCGTAATAATCGGCGAAGCGCTCTTCGCCCGTGCTTTTGGTATACGCCGGTGCGGACGCGGCCTCCGGGTCATATTCCGGTGCAGGCGTGGCAGCGTACGGATCGTTGAGATAATCGCTCGATGCGGTGCCATAATCCTCTGTCTCGATGCGACCGTTGCCAGCATAGCCATCGGAATAATCGGAATATGCCGCACCGCCCTCATAGTCCGCGGCGCTCGTGTTAGCGGCAAAAAGTGGGTTAACCGGAACATCGAGCGCCGGCATGCCGGTAGAGGTCTCATCCAGATCGGTTGCAGCCCAGGAATCGTGGGCAACCTGATGGGCAACGGGCTCATCGAGCCTTGCGACCGGAGGCTTGCGTGCCGCAGGAACAGGCAACTGCTGGGCGCTGTACATAACGGTGCTGTCGGCCGATTTGCCCTGCGTCGCTGCAGCGAGAAATGCCGCCGTCTCGGACGGGTCGCTTGCGGGGCGGGGAGCGGGTGTGGGCGCCGAAGTGGGTGCGGGCGTAGGCGCGGGCGTCGAAACGGGCGACTGCGCAGGAGTCGGCGCAGGTGTGGACTTAGGCGCAAGTGCGGGATTGGGGCTTGACGGGCGAGCCCCGCCGCCGCCCATGAGTTCGTCGGCGGTCCACGGGCGATCATCCATCACGTCGTCAAGGCTCAGCGAAAACAGGTCGTCTTCACCCTCATCGAACATGCGGTGCACATGTCCACCAATTGCCGGAATCAATCCGCGACCGGTGCATGATGCCTTGCTCAACGCCATTCTGTCCCATCCTTTCGAAATACTAATGACATCGATTATATGGAACTTCCCAAGCGGCTCGGTCTCGGATTCGTGCTTTCCGGAACTCGCGCCCAAAAAGGGAGGGGCAATCCAGGCGAGTGCCTACTTGTCGCCGGCCGCCGCCTTGGCCTCATTGAGGTAGCTATAGAAGCTGTACTTGGAGATGCCAAAGAACTCGCAGGCGCGCTCACTCGACTTGGAAATGAGGAAGGCACCGCGACGGTCGAGGTAGCCAATGGCACGAATGCGCTCGTCTTTGGTCATGAGCGCCGCGGGCTTGCCCACAAACTGCTCGCACTCGTGCAGCAGGTCCTCGAGCAGGTCGCCGATGTTCTTGGTAATGGGCTCGGGCTCGGTATAGCCCGTGCCGCCGGTGCCGGTAAAAGCGTCGAGCGAGCGCTCAAATGCCTTCATAAGCGTAATGTCAAAGTTGATGCCCAAAATGCCGACGGGCTTGCCCTCGTCGTTGCGGATAAAGATCGTCGACGATTTGAGCAGCTTACCGTCGGTGGTTTTAGTGAGGTACGGCTCGCGGTCGTGTACGTCGGTGGCGCCCTCGTGCATGGACTCAAACACGATATGGCTGGGGCCGTCACCCAGTTTGCGCCCGCTGACGTGGCCGTTTTCGATCACTACGATGGAGTGGTCCACGTCCTCGGTCTCCAGGTCGTGGACGACGACTTCACAGTTGGGGCCAAATTGGAGTGCCAGGCCGTGTGCAAGGCGCTTATAGAACTCAATCTGTGCGGGGGTCATAGGTACCTTCCTAAAAATTAGTTTGGGCACACTTTGCCATAAACCACACCTGTTCGCAAATAGCGAAAGTGTCACTGCGTTATGTGACCGTTCGTCGGCGAAAAGGTACCGATTACGGCAACAAACAATTTGTTAGGTTTGCCAAGCAAAAAGTGTGATAGAACAGTGCTAACAAACTTTTTGTTTGGCATCCACATAAAAGTTCAGTCGCATGAATGGGAATGGGCTGAAACGCGTATGCGGGGGCCGGCAAGAGAGGACTTAAGGAGTTCACCGTATGGCCGATAAGATCCAGTGGGCGGGCAACACGATGCCCAAGAGCGATGACAAGCACTTGGGAATCATGAGTCTCGACCACGTGAAGAAGGCCCGCGCCTTCCACCAGTCGTTCCCTCAATATACCGTCACTCCGCTTGCCCGTCTGGACGGTCAGGCTGCGCGCCTGGGCCTGTCCAACCTGTGCGTTAAGGACGAGAGCTATCGCTTTGGCCTCAACGCCTTTAAGGTCCTGGGCGGCTCGTTTGCCATGGCCAACTACATTGCCGACGAGACCGGCAAGGACGTTGCCGAGTGCACCTTCGATTACCTGACTTCCGATCAGCTTGCCAAGGACTTTGGCCAGGCTACCTTCTTTACCGCCACCGACGGCAACCATGGCCGCGGCGTGGCATGGGCTGCCAACAAGCTGGGCCAGAAGGCTGTCGTGCACATGCCCAAGGGTTCCACCAAGCCCCGCTTCGATAACATCGCCGCCGAGGGCGCCACGGTGACCATCGAAGAGGTCAACTACGACGAGTGCGTGCGCATGGCGGCCGCCGAGGCCGACGCCTGCGAGCGCGGCGTTATCGTTCAGGACACCGCCTGGGAGGGCTACGAGAAGATCCCGTCCTGTCTCTTATACACATCTGA
>USOF01000213.1 GCA_900556285.1 uncultured Collinsella sp.
CAACCTTAATATGTCTCAGGCCCGCCCCCTCAGCCGCACACTGGGAACGTGCCACGCACTTTACCTGCGTAAACAATGTGAGTGAAATATGAATCTCGATGGATACGCCCGCAGCCGTGTATACTAAACAGCTGTGTGTAACCAGGGGAGTATTCTGGCTGGACAAAATGCCTGCTTAATAGGGTTGTCAGGTAGTCCGGACGCAATACAAGGCTGGGGAGCACGTCGTATAAGTAGTGGTCCTCTAGGGGCGTACGCTCGGTGGTGTACGCATTGTCCCAAGACCACGCGAGAGTTGGGATCATATCTTGATCAGCATGATTCTCGGCCGCAAGATTGGCATGACCCAGGTTTGGGACGAGGACGACAACGTCGTTCCCGTCACGGTCATCCAGGCTGGCCCCTGCACCGTCTCGCAGGTTAAAACTGAGGCGACCGACGGCTACAACGCCGTTCAGATCGGCTTTGGCGACATCAAGTCCAAGCACGTTACCAAGCCCATGGCTGGTCACTTTGCTAAGGCTGGCGTCGAGCCCGTCCGTTACCTTCGTGAGGTCCGCGTCGAGAACGGCGAGGAGCACAAGGTCGGCGAGGTCGTCACCGTCGCTGATTTCGCTGATGTCGAGAAGGTCGACGTCATCGGTACCTCCAAGGGTAAGGGCTTCCAGGGTCGCATCAAGCGCTGGGGTCAGCGCCGCGGTCCTATGACGCATGGTTCTCACTTCCAGCGTCACCCCGGTTCTATCGGTCAGTGCGCCTATCCTGCGCGCGTCCTCAAGGGCGTCAAGATGGCCGGTCACATGGGTAACGAGCGCGTTACCGTCAAGAACCTTTCCGTTGTCCGCATCGATGCCGAGCAGAACCTCATCTTGGTCAAGGGCGCTGTCCCGGGTGCCAAGAATGGTCTCGTCGCCATCCGTATGGCCTAAGGGCCCAGCCCATTTAGCCCAGCGTCATACCAAGGAGAACACTTAAATGGCAAAGTTTGAAGTAAAGAACAGCGAGGGCAAGAAGGTCGCCGAGGCCGAGCTCGCCGCTGAGGTGTACGGCATCGAGCCGAACATCCACGTTATGCACCACATCGTCAAGTGCCAGATGGCCTCTTGGCGTCAGGGCACCCAGTCCGCTAAGGGCCGCTCTGAGGTTTCCGGTGGCGGCAAGAAGCCTTGGCGTCAGAAGGGCACCGGCCGTGCCCGCCAGGGTTCCATCCGTGCTGCCCAGTGGCGTCACGGTGGCGTTGTCTTCGCCCCCAAGCCCCGTTCCTACGCTAAGCGTATGAACAACAAGGAGGTCAAGCTGGCTATGCGCTCTGCGCTGTCCGCCAAGCTGGCCGATGGCGAGCTCGTGCTCGTCGACGACTACGGCTTCGAGAAGCCTTCCACCAAGGCTGCCGTCGCCATGCTCAAGGCTCTCGGCCTTGAGGGCAAGCGTCTGACCATCATCGTTCGCGATGAGGACGTCAACGCCTACCTGTCGTTCCGCAACATTCCCAAGACGTTCATCATCACCGCCGATGAGGCCAACACCTATGATCTCGTCAACAACAACGCTGTGCTGATGCCCGCCGACATCGCCGCTCACTTCGGGGAGGTGCTTGCATAAATGACCGCCCACGAGATCATCATCCGTCCGATCGTGTCCGAGCGTTCCTTCTCCGGCATGGAGCAGAACAAGTACACGTTCGAGGTCGCCAAGGATGCTAACAAGTATCAGATCAAGGACGCTGTCGAGGAGATCTTCGGCGTCAAGGTCGTTCGCGTGAACACCCTGACGGTCAAGCCCAAGACCAAGCGCGTGCGCTATGTCGCCGGCAAGACCCGTTCTTGGAAGAAGGCCATCGTCACGCTGGCCGAGGGCGACACCATCGAGGTCTTTGGCAACCAGGCCTAAGACTCGCTGCTGTTGAGTGAGCTCATGCCTCCCAAATAGGGGAGGCGAGAGCTCAAGGTTTTGGGCGTATAAAATGGACACGCCCGGAACCGTGTATACGTCCGGTGTCATCGCACCCGAGGCAGAACCTCGAATCCCTGTCTGCGATGGCTAACGGATTCCTATTGAAAGGGATTGTAATGGCTGTAAAGCACCTTAAGCCGACCTCCGCTGGTAGGCGTTGGCAGACGATCTCCGACTTCTCCGAGATCACCTGCACCAAGCCCGAGAAGTCTCTTCTCGAGCCCCTGCCCAAGAAGGCCGGTCGTAACAACAACGGCCGCATCACCACCCGCCACCAGGGCGGCGGCGTGAAGCATCGTTACCGCTTGATCGACTTCAAGCGCAACAAGGACGGCGTGCCCGCCAAGGTTGCCACGATCGAGTACGATCCGAACCGTTCCGCTCGCATCGCTCTGCTGCACTACGCTGACGGTGAGAAGCGCTACATCCTGGCCCCTAAGGGCCTCGAGGTCGGTCAGACCGTCATGTCCGGTTCTGACGCCGACATCAAGCCGGGCAACGCTCTGCCCCTCGCCGACATCCCCGTCGGTACGCTCATCCACGCCGTCGAGTTCCAGCCGGGCAAGGGCGCTGCTATCGCCCGTTCCGCTGGTACCGCTTGCCAGCTCATGGGTAAGGAGGGCAAGTACGCTATCGTCCGTATGCCTTCCTCCGAGATGCGCCGCATCCTCGTTACCTGCCGCGCCACCGTCGGTGAGGTCGGCAACGCCGATCACGCCAACATCGTCATCGGCAAGGCCGGCCGTAAGCGTCACTTGAACGTGCGCCCGACCGTCCGCGGTACCGTCATGAACCCTGTCGACCACCCGCACGGCGGTGGCGAGGGCAAGAACCACACCTCTGGTCGTCCCTCTGTTACCCCCTGGGGTAAGCCGACGAAGGGCCTTCGTACGCGCAAGAAGAAGAAGGTCTCGAACCAGCACATCATTCGTCGCCGTAAGAAGTAATTTCGGATACCGAGTTTTAGGAGAAAGCACTTATGAGCAGAAGTCTCAAAAAGGGCCCGTTCGTGGAGACTCGCCTCCTCTCGCGTATCACCGCGATGAACGAGGCAGGCAAGAAGGACGTCGTCAAGACCTGGTCCCGCGCGTCCACCATCTTCCCCGAGATGGTTGGTCACACCATCGCCGTCCACGACGGTCGCAAGCATGTTCCGGTGTACGTCACCGAGTCCATGGTTGGTCATAAGCTGGGCGAGTTCGCACCGACTCGTACGTTCCGTGGTCACAAGGCCAAGTAGGGGGTTCTACGT
>USOF01000214.1 GCA_900556285.1 uncultured Collinsella sp.
GACGAGCCAGAGAAGATGACATCCTCCATGGCCTGGCCGCGCAGCTGCTTGGCGCTCTGCTCGCCCAGGACCCAAAGAATCGAGTCGGAGATGTTCGATTTTCCCGAGCCGTTGGGGCCGACGATGACGGTCAGGCCCGGCTCAAACGTCATATGGGCGCGGTCGGCAAACGACTTGAACCCTTTGAGCGTGAGGGACTTGAGATACACGGTTCCTCGCTTACACGTGCTTCTTGTTCAGAATCACGCCGTTGGTGGTGTAACCCATGCGGTCGAGCGCTTCGAGCGCGGCAGCACCCTCGGCTTCCTTCTTTGAGGAGCCGGAGCCGCGACCCTGGCGAATACCATCGATCAAAACCACAGCGGTAAAGGTGGGCGCATGCGCCGGGCCCTCGGAGCCAACGAGCTTGTACGCCGGGGGCTCGTGACCGTCGGCTTGCACGCACTCCTGCAAGAACGATTTGGGGTTCGCGGGGTGCTCGGCACGCTCGGAAGCCAAATGCGGCTTAAGCGTACGGTGGATAAACTCCGCTGCGGCATCCCAGCCGGCATCCAGGTACAGTGCGCCCACGAGCGACTCGTAGACGTTCTCGAGCGCAGAATGCAGGCCGCGCGCACCGGTACCGGTCTCGGAGGCACCAAAGATGATGATGTCGTCGATGCCCAGCTCGTGAGAAACCTCGGACAGCGTGGCGCCCGAGACGAGCGACACCTTCAAGCGGGTGAGCTTGCCCTCGTCAAACTCGGGATAGGACTCAAACAGGGAGCGTGCGACCACGGCGCCCAAAATGGAATCGCCCAAGAACTCAAGGCGCTCATAGCTGGCAGAAACCGGCTGGCCCTCGACTGCCGAGGGATGCGTAAGCGCCGCGCGCAGCAGCACCTTATTGTTGAACTCGTGGCCCAAGATTTCCTGGGCGCGCGTAAGTCGGTCGGATAAAGCCAAGACTTAGGCCTCCTTGGCAGCTTCGATCGCGTCGACGGCGTCGGCGACAGAGTTGAGCGAGAGCAGGGTCTCGTCATCGATCTCGAGGTTGAACTCGTCCTCGATAGCCGTAACCAGCTGCAGGCGCTCGAGCGAGTTGGCATCGAGGTCGTCAAAGGTGGTCTCATCGCTAATTTCGGCAACATCGACGCCCAGAACGTCAGCAGCGACCTCGGCGATCTTGTCGAAGATTTCGGAGCGGTCCATAGCGCTTCCTCTCATAGTGCATGAATACCAAAAGAATGGTACCGCCCGGGCGGTACCAAGACACGGTTCTGATTCTACCCCACGACGTGCGCCGTGAAGCACATAACAGCGCTCTAACTCGCTCTTATAAAACGATACCGTCCATAGAGTTGGCGACATTCTCGACCAGCCCCGCACGCACGGCTTCGGCCGCGGCGAGCGTGCCGTTTTTGACGGCCTCGACCGAGGTGGCACCATGGCCGATCAGGACAACGCCGCGCAGACCCAGCAGAATCGCGCCACCCTTGGCGTCGCCTGAAAGCTTAGCCTTGATCTCGCGCATCTGCTGCTTCATGAGCAGCGCGGCAATCTTGGTGCCGAACGAGGACGTAAAGGCGCCCTTGAGCTCCTGCAGCAAGAACTTGGCAGCGCCTTCGGTGGCCTTAAGGGCAATGTTTCCCGACATGCCATCGGCAACGACAACGTCAAAGTTACCCGAAGTAATATCAGTGCCCTCGCAGTTACCAACAAAGCCGGGAACGGCGGCTTTCATGGCCGGGAAGCAGGCCTTGGTAAAGTTGGAGCCCTTCTCGTCCTCGGTGCCGTTGGCAAGCAGGCCCACGCGAGGATGCTCGATGCCCAGGACGACGCGGGCATAGGCGCTACCCATCTGGGCAAAACGCACCATGTCATCGACCTCGACATCGGGGTTGGCGCCCATATCGCACAGCACCGTCAGACCGCCGGCGCGATTGGGCAGTGCATTGGTCAGACAGGGGCGCACCGGCTGCTTCTTGCCTTCGGCCTGATACCTAAACGGCGTCACGTAGGCGGTGGCAGCGGCGGTCATGGCGCCGGTGGAGCCGGCAGAGAAAAACGCGTCCGCGTTGCCCTTCTTAATGGCGCGGCAAGAAAGCACAATCGAGGACTTGCGCTTAGTCATCACGGCGCGAATGGGATCGTCATCCATGGCGATAACGTCGGGTGCCTCCAGGGCCTCGACGCGCGCATGGGAAGCGGCAAAGGGATTGACGATTTCGGCGGGGCCAGCTGCCAAGACCTCGATATCGGGATCGGCAGCAAGTGCAGCCTCGATACCATCGAGAACAACCTGAGGTTTCTCGTCTCCGCCCACAACGTCTACACAAACGCGAACGTTACTCATATACATGCTCCTTATACAAAAATGGCCGACTCATTGAGCCGGCCATTGTGGTTCCATTTGGAACGGCATCGCATCCAGAGTATACCGTTACTCGGTAACGATAACCTCGCGGTCCTTGTAGAAACCGCAGCTGGGGCACACGTGGTGCGGAAGCTTGACAGCGCCGCAACGGGGGCACGTGGACTGAGCCGCAGCCGAGATCTTCATGTTGGCGGAACGACGGGTGTGAGTGCGGATACGACCCTGCTTTTGTTTAGGTACGGGCATAGTGACCTTCCTTATGAACTATCCAGTGTGGCGATTACGCGCAAGTAGCGATACTACCACAGTTTTACTCATCGAGCTTGAGATTCTTCAATGCTGCAAATGGATTTTCCGTGGCTTCGGCCCATTCGGCCTCGGCTTGGGCAGCACAATCGCATTGCTCCACATTGAGATTGCAACCGCAAGTGGGGCACAGACCACGGCAATCGGGCTTGCAGAGCACCACGAACGGCGTGTCCATGACGACGGCGTCGTTGATGGGCTCGCCCAGATCGACGATGCGGTCCTCACCCAGGAGCTCATAGCCGTCTTCGTAGGCCTCGGGATCCTCGGGCTCCTCAAAGAGGTAAAACTCCTCGATCTCGCCGGCGATATCAAACGAGGCGGGTTCCAGGCAACGGTCGCACTCGCCGGTGGCGTGCGCGCGGACCATGCCCGTGAGCAAGACACCGGTACCGGCATTGGTAAAGACAACGTCGTAGTCGATGCCGTCCTGAAGCTGGTACTCCTTCTCGCCCCTGTCTCTTATACACATCTCCGAGCCCACGAGACTCCTGAGCATCTCGT
>USOF01000215.1 GCA_900556285.1 uncultured Collinsella sp.
TCTTTGCGCCGTCGGTCTGGATCTGCAGGACCTCGTCGAGCGTGGAGATGAGCTGCTCGTTGGTGTGCTTGAGCGTCTCCATGTCGACGATGCCGCGCTCGGATTCCTTCGCCGTCTCGACGGAGGCCATGTGCAGCATGTCGGCGTTTTTCTGCAGCAGCGCGTTCGTCATGTCGGTGACCTGCCGCTGGGCTTCCATGGCGCGGCGGGAATTTTCGATGCCGAGCGTCAGGACCATCTGGTTTTTCCACAGGGGGATGGTGTTGAGGACCGAGGTCTGGATCTTCTCGACGAGCGCGGTGTCGTTGTTCTGAATCATGCGGATCTGCGGGGCGGTCTGCAGCGAGATCATGCGCGTGAGCTCGAGATCGTGGAGCTTCTTTTCGAACCGGACGCACTTGTTCTCAAAGTCGTTGGCCGCCTGCGCATCCTCGGGCAGGTTCGAGGCTTCGGCCTTTTCGCGCAGCTCGCGCAGGGTGGTGCTGCGGGCCTCGGCCAGCTTCTGCTTGCCGGCGAGGATATACATGGTCAGCTCCTTGAAATACTGCAGATTCCGGTCATACATCTGATCCATGACGGCCACGTCCTTCAAAAGCGTGACCTTGTGCTTTTCCAGCTCCCCGGAGATGCGGTCGACGTTGACCTCGGCCGTGGAGAAGCGGGCCTTGAGCTCCTCGGAATTGATCTTTGCCTTGCGGAACAGGCCTGCGATGCCCTTCTTTTCCGGCTCCTCGAGCGTTTTGAGCAATGCGTTGGCGGTGTTGGCGCGCAGCTGCTCGGCACGGTCAATGATGTAGACCTTGGCCTTGGCGCGGATGGGCGCCAGGGGCACGTCGTCGAGTAGCTCGCGCGTCTGGGCGATGAGGTAGCCCGTGGCGCTCTCGGGCGTGTAATAGTGCACGTCGGGGTGCGTATGGCGGGCGACACGCACGCAGCTATCGCATGAGCCGCAGCCATCCTGCTCGCACAGGAAGGCTTGGGCGAGCGCCCAAGCGGCGTCGAGCTTGCCCGCGCCGGGCGCGCCCAAAAACAGGTAGGCGTGCGATGCACGACCGCTGGCGACGGCATTGGTCAAAAAGTCGCGCACGCGCTCTTGGGTGTTGAGCTTGGCCAGCAGACTTGCCTGAGCGGGGGCCATGTTACTCGGCCCCCTTGGCAAGCGCGGCGGTGACGGCGTCCTGGGAAATGTCGAGGCCGTAGACGCGAACCTGCTCAACCGTCTTCTCGAAGACTTCCTCGACGGTCGCAGTGGCGTCGATGAGCTTTACGCGGTTTGGCTCCTCGGCGGCAATTGCGCAAAAACCCTGGTAGACACGCTCTTGGAAGGCCATACCCTTAGCCTCCATGCGATCTGCCGCGCCACGGGCTGCCATGCGCAGCGCCGCCTGCTCGGGCGTGATGTGATAAACGAGTGTGAGCGCCGGGTGCGTACCCGCGACGGCCAGGTTGTTGGCGTCGCGCACTATCTGGCGATCGAGGCCGTCGGCAAACGCCTGGTAGCAGGTCGTGGAATCGTAGAAGCGATCGCACAGGACCACCTTGCCGACAGCAAGGGCGGGCACGATGACCTCGTGCACCAACTGAGCGCGCGCCGCCTCGTAGAGCAACAACTCGCAGGTGTCGCCCATCGCTGTATTGGCGGGGTCGAGCAGCAGAGCACGGATCTTTTCGCTGATGGCGGTACCGCCCGGCTCGCGCAGGCTCACAACCTGGTAGCCAGCGAGTTCAAGAGCGCGGGCAAGCAGGCGCGCCTGCGTGGACTTGCCGGCGCCATCGACGCCCTCGAGCGTGATAAAGCTATGTTGAGCGGGCTCAAAAGCCATGGGCGCAGCCCCTTCCTACAAGGCGCGTAAATGCAGATATATCAACCAAGCCATGATACCCCAGTGCTCGGTGCGTCCCCAATAGCTAAAGTGCCTTTCCAAAGTTGCGGTGAAATAGGGACTGGTTACAGCCCTAGGGCCGTCCAACAGTCCGTATTTCACCGCAACTTATGATGGGGGATTTTGAGCGCTGGGTATAATCGTCGTATTGTATTGAAATGTGGCGAAAGGAGTGGCAATGTCTCGGTATTGCGCCTCGTGCGGCAAGCTGCTTGCGGACGATGCCAAGTTCTGCACCTCTTGCGGCTCACCCGTTGAGCAAACAGCCGCGAGCGATAGCCAGCCCGCGTTTGAGCAGACCGGTTCCCTCGATACGCCGCAAGCCAAACCGGACGACCCCCTCTCCTATCGTCCCGACCCTGCCGCAGGTGCCGCTGCAGTCGAGACCACACAGCGCATGCCTGTCGCGAACACCTCGCCCCAACAGCAGCCGTTGCCCACATCCACACCCGTTTCGCCACAGGCAGCCACTCCCAAAAAGAACAGCACTGGGCCGCTTATCGCCGTTATCGTTGTGCTGGTGGCGATCATCATCGCCCTGGTCATTTTCTTTGTGATCAAGCCTTTCGACAACGCTGCCACACAGACAACTGCCGAAGCAGCTAAGCTGCACCGCGATATCGATGACGATGACTTTAAGCCCCTCGGTGACCCCAATAGCCTTTACGACGATGACGACGAGGATGGCGGCGAAGCAACGCTCTCCGAGCAGAACCTCTACCGACGACTGAGCGAATACTACGATCTGCTCGAAGATCTCGATAGCCAGGTCCGCGCCTGCGCAGAGGCGTTCAATGGCAGTTATCTGGAAGAGGATTACACCACCCGTCAAAATCTCGCCGACGTCGCCGAGCGCACGGAGGACACCATCGAACAGTATTACGACATTGTCGAGGACCTAGATGTTCCCACAAGTTCTAAGAACTACAGCTCGTGGAAAGACATCATTGCCCTGTACGATGACCTGGACCACCGCATCGACGTGATCTGTGATGCTTGGGAGATTAGCCTAAAGTACGCAAAGCCCGCGGACCATAAGGACGAGATTGTGGCGCCGCTGTCGCGCGACAACGTGGCGGGCACCAATGACAACAAGTACCGCTTGGACTTTGAGCAGCGCTATCCCGACGCCAAGCCCATCGAGGTAAACTAGCGCTTTGTCGTTCCCGAGCCGGCAGTTAGGGACGTTCCTAAACTGCCGGCAGAGACGATATGAGCAGGACATAAAAACATTGAGAGCCCCTGCTGCATGAAAG
>USOF01000216.1 GCA_900556285.1 uncultured Collinsella sp.
TCAAAGATATGGCACCGTGGGGACACATGTATGTCAATCCTGGTCTAACAGAGCCTTTTTTTAAACTATGCAGTGCTTTATTCGCGTTTACTTTTTGGAAAAATGCAGGTAGATTTGTTAGTCACTTTAGATGGCTGACGCTTTGTTGTTATTTGTACAACATTTTGTTTTAACCCACTCAATCTATGAACGGTCATTTTTCGCCAGTAAACGGTAGAGTGTTTACTGACACAACGACCTACCTGCTAGGTAGTCTATTTCGGCAGGCAGACACATGTGCAGCGATGTTCATACACCACCATTTAGTTCGCAAGCAACTCCTCGACACAAAAAGCGTCCCAACAATCGGTGAAAATCGCTCTTTTGCGGAAAACCATCGATTGTTGGGACGCTTATGATGTCCAGCCTGTCAGCCTTAGAGCAAACCGCCACAAAGGCGCACTGCCCCCTTCGTGGCGGTTGCACCCGGCGCTACAGCAGGTGCTCCTCGATAAAGATCGCGATGCCGTCTTTGTCGTTACTCGCGGTTACAAAGTCGGCGGCGGCACGGGTGGCGTCGCTGCCATTTGCCATGGCCACGCCCACGCCGGCGTCGGCCACCATGCAGGTGTCGTTGTCCGCATCGCCAAACACGCAGATGTCCTGGAGCTCCATGTCGTTGAGCTCCGCCACGCGCACAAGGCCGCGCGTCTTGGACACGCGCGGATCCATGAACTCGTAGAGCCGCTGCGTGGTTTGCAGAGCCGCCGCCTTAACAGTGTCATCGGCAAACGTCGACGCCCGCTCGATGACCCGCGGCATCACCTCGGGCGCCATGGTAAACATCACCTTGGGCTGCGACTCGCGCAAGAACTCGGCAAAGTCGACCACCTGGTAGGGCACGCCGTCGACACGCGACAGGTGCTCGACGCACGCGTTGCTCTCGGGCACGTAGAACACGCCGTCTCGGGGGCAGACGGGCGTTGCCGGAAGGTCCGCCATGTGTTTGCAGATGCGCGCGATGGTCTCGCCCGGCAGCGGATAGCTCAGCTCGTTGATGTCGTGCGCGCGGTCGATGACCTCGGCGCCACCGCAGCCCACGAGCACGTCCACCAGGCCTTCGATGCCCCAGAGCTCGTACATGGCCTCGGTCGCGTGGGCGTCGCGCCCGGTGCACAGGCCAAAGAGCACGCCGCGCTCGCGCAGGGCGCGGATCGCCGCCACGGTGCGCGGGGACACCGTGTGCTGACTCGTGAGCAGCGTGCCGTCGATATCGCAGAGCACGGCTTTGATGTGGCTGAAGGTGGTGTCCATAAGGGCCTTTCTGGGTTGTGCGGCGGTGTGGGGGGTGTGGGGTGTATTCGTGAACGGCGTACATGGTATACCAAGGCGCAGCCGCGGCCCCTCAAAGCAAAAACCACCACAAAGGTGCCTGTCCCCTTTGTGGTGGCCGGACCCGCAGGATGGCCTGGCCCGGGGTGCAAATCATCACAACATTCGACGTTTTTCGGCAAAAACGCGGTTTTCATCGAATGTTGTGATGGTTTTTACCGCCTCGCGGCACGATCAAAATGCTGGCGGCCAAACAGCAGCAACGCCGTGGGAACCGCCGTCACGACCATGCCCGCCCCTATGAGCGTCTGCTGCACGCCAAACGTCGCCGCCAGCCACGGGGCAATCGCCAGTGGGGCCGCGCCGGCGAACATGTTGCCAAAACCCATGACCGAGTTGACGCGACCGAGCTGCTCGAGCGGGGCCGTCGTTTGCACGATCGTGTTGTGGAGCGGGTTGACGACGCCCCAGGCCACGCCCAGGGCAATCTGGCCGACAAGGGCTACGCCCACGTACGGTGTCCCCACATAGAGCAAACTTCCCAGGCCTACGGACATAAGCGCCGCGAGCAGCGTTTTAAGGTTGACCAGGTGCGGCGGCAAACGGAGCGCGACCACGGCGCCCAGCACCGCGCCCACACCGCTGGCCGACGAGAGCCAGCCCATCCATTCGACACCGACGTGTAGGACATCGCGGTAGAAGAACGACTCCAGCGGGTCGAAGGCGCCGTAGCCAAAGTTCGAAAGAAAGATAATGCAGAACAGTAGGGCAAGGACGCTGTTGGTAAAGACTGTCTTGATGCTGGCCGCGAAGGTGACGCGGGCGAACGTGCTGGGGCTGGAGCTTTGGCTGGCAGTACTTGCCGTTGTGCTGCTGTCCGCGGGAGTACTTTCGCGCGCGGCGACGCGACCTGCTTGAGGTCTAAAGCCCCAGCTGGCAATGAGCGCCAATACGGTAAAAATCATCATGAGCACGAACACCGCGCGTGACGATGCAGCCGCCGCGACAAAGCCGCCCAGTGTGGGGCCGACGATGATACTCACGTTTGAAAACATGGCGATAGCGGAGTTGATGTCTTTGAGCTCGACAGGGTCGTCGGTGAGATACGCCGGATAGGATGTGGCGATGGGCTGGGCGAACCCCATCACAAAGCCCAGGAGCACCGCGCCGAGCAGGACGATGCCGGTCGCGCTGCCAAAGGCAATGATCGCCGCGCCGGTTGCCAGCGTGCCGACGATACTCAGCAAGAAATGACGGCGCGGTCCCCAAGCGTCGAGCGCCGCGCCGCCCGCAAAGGATCCCAGGATCACGAATACGTTCATAAAAAGGACGGCCAGCGATGTCGCCACGACCGAGGCATCGTCCGCATAGGTGAGCGTTCCGATGACGCCGATAAAGTAGCTGGTCTGAAAACCGGTGTAGATGAGAAAGCGCATCGCCACCAGGCGCTTGGCCTGCGCGGACAGCGATGATTGAGGCTTTGAGAAAAGGGAGGCGAGCATGGAGACTCCTTGTTTCATACGAATGCGGACGGCGGGCATTCGCCACCGTCTGTCAAATCAATCTATCCGCATGAAACATTAAGGACGCATCAAGCCCCTTCTCTCCGTTTTTCGCCCGTCATGAACTACTTGATAGATTGTAAGGCATGTTCCACACATCTACCAAAGCAAAAACCACCACAAAGGTGCCTGGCCCCTTTGTGGTGGAAATGACGTTTGCCCAGATAAAACCTGCCAAAATAAACCTGTCCCTTTTTGGCAGGCTATGGCAACGCAGCGAGCCGGTTCCAAGTGCCCCAGGTCTGTCTCTTATACACATCTGAC
>USOF01000217.1 GCA_900556285.1 uncultured Collinsella sp.
TTCTCCCACGCTGGCGGCAACCTGGGCACCACCGGTTCCGTCGCCTTCCAGTTTGAGCGCAAGGGCCAGGTTGTGGTCTCCAAGGAGATCCTCGATCCCAACGCCAAGAAGGAAACCATGATGGCCAACGGCGCCGCGGGCGATGAGGAAGAGTTCATGATGGCTATCGCCGAGGCCGGCGGCGACGATTACGAGGACGCCGGCGAGGAGTGGGTTGTCTGGACCGCCGCTGGCGACCTGATGGCCGTTTCCAAGGCCATCGAGGCCCAGGGCATCGAGGTCAAGGGTGCCGAGCTCACCATGGTTCCCACCACCCCCACCGCCGTTTCCGGCACCGACGCCAAGAAGGTCCAGCGCCTGATCGACCGTCTCGAGGAGCTCGACGACGTCCAGGATGTTTACAGCACCATGGACATGACCGACGAGGTCATCGCCGCCCTCGAGGAGGAGTAGCGCCCGCACGGGTTAAGCCGTGCATATCTGGGCATAATGAAACGAGCATGCAAGCCTCGTGGAATAGATGAGCCGGATCCGCGTGCGTACAGCACCGGACCCGGCTCTTTTATAATGATGCGAATCGTTTTGCATTCTGTGGACCGAAACCTGAAGGGAGCGCGCGTGCGCGTACTCAAACGAGCCCTAGCGATCGTGTATCTTGCCGCCGCCATCGTGGCGCTGGGTACGCTTGTCTGCCAGTTTTGGGGGCCGTATACGTACCGCTTTATGTTGCTGATGCGCGACGCTGCGCCGCGTATCGTCGTCACGGTGTGTGCCGGCGTTGTGGCGCTTGGCGTACTGATGAGCTTTTTCCGCCTGATGTTCGCCCGCCGCGAACCGTCCTGCGTGCATCCGGCAGGGGAGCGCAATATCGAGGTCACGCTCGCGGCTCTCTCCTCGTGCGCCCGCGCTGCTGCCGAACGCGATGACCGCGTGATGGTCGAGCATATCGAGGCGCGTGTTCAGGGTTCCGATGAATCGCGCGTCCGTTTTAAGGTCGAAGCCATCGCACTCGATGATAAAGACGTCGCTTCTCTTGCCACCGCGATGCAGCAGCGTATTGAGCAGGCCTGCGACACCATGCTCGGTACGCCGGGCACGACCGCGCGCGTTCGCTTTTTGCCGTCCAAGACTACCGTCCAGACCGTGGAGGTTTCCGGTGAGTGATACCAACCAAGACAAGACTGCCCGCACGCCGCGCTTAACGATCGATCAGAGCGCTGCGCCGGCAAGCGACGCCGTCGACACCAAACTCGAGACCAGCGAGCAGCACGACAGCGCCGCTAACGACTTTGATGAGGCCATGGGTCTCATCAAGGGCACGGGTGCTGCCATCTGGAGCTACGCCGTGCGCCACCCCAACACCACGCTCGGCGCCGTCGCTGGCTTTATCCTCGCCGTGCTGGTGCTTACGCTGGGCCTGTGGGATACGCTCGTCATCGCGTTCTTTGTACTGATCGGTGCCGTCATTGGCCAGATTCGTGATGGCGAAAACGGCATCGTCAACTTCTTCGGTCGCCTGTTTAGCGGCCGCTAATACGTATTCGACTGTCGCATCCGCGGCAGGCATAAGGAGGAACCATGGCTTTTAACACGAAGGTCGATGTAGCCGATACCGAGCTCGAGGCGAACGAGGCCGTCGCCGCCGAGGCCGAGGACGTAACGCTCGAGGACGAGGCGCTCGTCGAGGCAGAGTCCGAAGACGAGGCGGACGAGGACGACGAGGAGGCGGACGAGTCCGAGGACTCGCTGACCTATTCCAACGGCGTGATCGAGAAGATTGTCGCCATGGCCACTCGCGAGGTGCCGCATGTGTTGGGTATGAAGGGCAACCTCATGCACTTTGTGCAGGAGCAGTTTGGTGCCGAGAATCTGACCAAGGGCGTGACGGTCGAGGTCACCGATGACAACCGCGTGGTCGTTAACATCTCGGTCATCATCGAGTGCGGTGCCTATGCGCCCGCAATTTTCGACGACGTCAAGGCACGCGTCACCGAGCGCTTGGCTGCAATGACCGGCCTTGAGGTTGCAGGCGTCAACCTGCGCATCGAGGACGTTATCACCCCCGAGGAGTACGAGCACCACGCCAGCCAGCACGAGTAACCTACCAAAAAGGGATGGTTATTTAGACAGGTTCTATCTGCGAAAACGTTAAACGGCCGGTCGCGCACGCAAAAGCGCGACCGGCCGTTTTTATATGTCCCCGATAAAGGCATGCCGCTCATCAAATGAGGGGTTGCAATCGTTGTGTTCCGCGTTACCCTAATGGGCACATTGTTTCCAAATTGTTAACGAAGGGTTGCCGTAATGGCCGACGCGCACGAGACAGAAAGTAAGGCATGGGCAATCGAGGCCGCTGCGGCGGAGGCGGCATCGCGCGCTGCCGAGGAGGTACACCGTCCTCCCGTGGTGCCGATGGAGAGCGTGGTAGATCGCGATGTTATTGAGCAAGGCGAGCGTGCCGGTCGCAAGCGTAGTCAGGAGCCGGGCTTCTTGCGCTTCTTTGGCGAACTCAACCTGGGCCTGATCCTCACGGCCTTTGCCATCGTGGCGTTCAAAACGCCCAATCACTTTGCCTTCGGCGGCACCTCGGGTGTGTCGGTCATTCTGTCCACGCTGTTCCCGACCCTGCCCGTCGGCGTCTTTATGTGGATCATCAATGCGGTCCTGGTCGTCCTGGGTTTCATCTTCTTGGATCGTAAGGCGATTCTTTGGAGCGTCTTCGCCTCCTTTGCGCTTTCTGCCTACGTTTCGCTGTTCGAGCTGTTCATCCCGACCGATGTTTCGATGACGGGCGATATGTGGCTCGATTTATGCTTTGCTGTCATTTTGCCGGCACTCGGCAGCGCCATCGTCTTTGACATTGGCGCCTCCACGGGTGGTACCGACATTCTCGCCATGATCCTTAAGCGCCGCACGACGCTCGAGATCGGACGCGCCCTGCTGCTGGTCGATATCGGCATCGTGACCATCGCTGCCTTTTTGTATGGTCCGCGCGTCGGTCTGTATTGCGTGCTCGGCCTGTTTGCCAAAACGCTCGTGGTCGACAAGGCCATCGAGAGCATCCACTTGCGCAAGGCTGTCTCTTATACACATCTCCGAGC
>USOF01000218.1 GCA_900556285.1 uncultured Collinsella sp.
GTTTGAACGTTCGGGATACTTTAGCACAGTGCAGCGCCGGGTGCGACCGCATCACGGTAAAACTCGACTGCGCCGCTATGATTTGCAGGATGGTTACATGGGGGAGGGGTGCTTTACTCCTCAGGCAAATCCAAATCTGCGAGCGAAGGCATGAGGTTCTCTAGGCGCTTGATCTCTTCGCCGCAAATTAGCTACCTCCTGGTCACTACGACGCCAGCGTGGCGATGACGGCTTCGTCGCCGGCGTATATTAGGGTGTCGCCATCGGGGATGATCGTTTGGCCTTCGCGCTTGAGCATCACCACGATAAACGGATGCTTGCTCTGCGGAACGTCGCGCAGGCGCTGACCGGCCAGGCGACCGTGGGGCGTCACAGTGACCTCGCGCAGCGTAACTTCGGCACGCTCTTCGAACGTCGGCGCGGCCATCACCAGCAGATCGCCTTCCTGGATTAAGGTGTCGCCATTGGGCAGTACCGGGTGCGCCCCGTCGCGCAACACCAGGACCACGAGCATGTCTGTGGCGCTGCCAATGTCCGCGAGCGAGCGTCCGGCAAACGGATGTCCAGCGCCCACCTTGAGCTTTACAAACGACATGCCGTCCTCGTCGCGGTAGTCGTTAAAGGTGCGGCGCACGTCGCCGGTCGCATCGATCATATCGAGCTTCTTCGCCACCGCCGGCAGCAGCGAGCCCTGTACCACGATGCTCGACGCGGCAATCACAAACACCAGGTCAAATAGGTCGTGTCCGCCGGGAACGCCGGCCACTACGGCAAAGAGACTAAAGACGACCGAAGCTGCTCCGCGCAGGCCCGCCCAGCTTACGAGCGCGACCTGACGGGGGCTCGTCTTAAAGGGCGCCAGCAGCAGACCGACGGCGATGGGGCGGCTCACGAAGAGCATAAACGCCATGAGCGCCAGGCCCGGCAGCAGCATCTGCGGCAGGCGTGCGGGCGTTACGAGCAGACCGAGCAAGAAGAAGATCGTCATCTCTGCCATTTCGGTGAGAGTGTCAAAGAAGTGCGCCATCTCGACCTTGCCGGTGATGTCGCTCGCGCCCAGCACAATGCCGGCTAGATACACGGCCAAAAAGCCGTTGCCGCCCAGGTAACTCGGCAGCGCGTAGGCGACGATCGCCACGGCGAACAAAAAGATGGTTTGCGCGCCCTCGGCCGTTGCATGCGCGCGTTCAATCAGGCGGCCCGCCGCCCAGCCGATGGCAAGGCCCAGGCCCACGCCCAGAATGATCTGCTTGGCCAACAGCACGGGAATGTCGATGTTGCCGCCCGCCGCGAGGGTCGCGAGCACGGCGGTGAGCATGTAGGCGACGGGGTCGTTGGAGCCCGATTCGACCTCGAGCAGCGAGTCGGTGCCACCTCTCAGCGACAGGCTGTGCTCACGCAGTACGCTAAAGACGCTCGCCGCGTCGGTGGATGCCACGACCGATCCCAGCAGCAGGCCGCCGATCCAGTCGAACCCCAGCGCGAAGTGGGCGAACACGCCGGTGATGCCGGCAGTGATGACGACGCCGAGCGTGCTCAGCAGCACCGCCGCCGCAGCGACGGGCTTGGCGCGGTCGATATTGGTGTTAAAGCCGCCGTAGAACATGATGAACAGCAGCGCCGTGCTGCAGACGGTTTCGGTGAGTGCGTAGTCGCTAAAGTCGATATGCGTCGGGCCGTTGACACCCAACAGCATGCCGAGCGCGATAAAGATGAGCAGGGTGGGGAAGGGGAGTTTTTTGCCGACGGGTTTGATGGTCAGGCACAAAATAATGACGAGGCCGATAAAGAGAAGGATCTGGTTCATGGATGGTGTCCGCTCCTGGGTGGTTGGCGTGGCACGGTCAGTTGTCTGCGGTTATTTGTACCCAAAGATGGTGGGTTTATGGGCCTGGATTGCGGGCGTGCGCGATATCGTCATAGACGGCTGACGTCTTTGCCTCTGCTCGGAAACCCTTTCCAGCTTTATTGCAACGGAGTACAATGGGTAACGTTTAAGTTCAACTTGAAGTTTTAGTTGCGGCACCGGGCTTCGGCCGCAATGCAAGGAGAGGCGTACCATGGCGATCTATGTGACATCTGATGCTCACGGGCACGTGCGTGCGCTTGACGAGGCCCTGTCTAAGATCTCGTTGACGTCCGACGACACGCTGTACGTGCTGGGCGACATGATCGATCGCGGGCCCGATCCGGTCGGCGTTATTAAGCTCGTGCGCTCGCTGCCCAACGCCCACGTGCTCAAGGGTAATCACGAGCAGATCATGCTCGATGCCATCATTGGTCAGGATCCGCTCGATGCCGAGACCTGGGATATCAACGGTGGCTGGACGACGCGCGAGCAGCTCAACGACATGGAATTTGAGGCATACGAGGAGCTCGTGCGATGGATGGCCGCGCTGCCGCTCTACGCGGTGGTCGAGACCGAGGAGCGCCCGTATCTGCTGGTACATGCTGGAATCGAGATGAAGGCGGCGTGCGCGTTTTTGCTTGAGCATGGTGTCGATTGTGCCAATGGCGTCGGTGCGGTGAGTGCCGATCGCGAGCTGCTGCAGCAGATGCTCGCGGTGCAGTCGTCCGATGACCTGCTATGGATTCGTCACGGCTATTGGGATGTGCCGACCGGGCTGCTTTCTGCCGAGGGCAAGGGCCCGGTCGTGGTGAGCGGTCATACGCCCACGGTATCGCTTGGGCGCTATTGCGAGGTCGGTGGTCTGGCGGGGCTCGATGAGGAGTCGGGCCGCGGGCAGATCGTGCGCTTGGGCGGCGAGGACACTGCCGGTGTGCCCGATCGCATCGACATCGACTGCGCCGCCGCCACCGGCTCCGAGTTCGGTCGCGTGGGCATCCTGCGGCTCGATGATGGGGCGGAGTTCTACGCGAACATCAACCCGGGCGAATAACCTTGTTCCGCCGTTCTACCGAACGGCGGTCACGTTGACGCTGCGCAGCCCCGAAGCACCCCATCTTGTCGCTCAAACCGTCGCTCGCGTACACAAGCACGCGTCGCTCCTCTTTCGCGCCAACCTGGGGCACTTCGGGGCTGCTCGCTCATATGACCCAATCCGCTGTCAAGAGCCACAATGGCCCCGCCGATCGC
>USOF01000219.1 GCA_900556285.1 uncultured Collinsella sp.
GCGTAAGATCGTCGGCAGCGTCAGATGTGTATAAGAGACAGGTGCCGAGCAGGACGGTCGTGCTCTTGAGGCTGCCGGCCGTGCGGTATTTCGAGTCGCCGCGCACGATGAGCTGCAGCTCATTTTCGAGATACGGCGCGGTGAGCGTCATCTTCTGCTTTTTCTTGTTCTTGCTGTCCTTGCTGTCGGTCTGGTCGAGCACCATGCCGCCCCAGGCACAGTCGACATTGCCGCTTGAGAGCTCGACATAGGCGTTCTGGTTCGAGATCGGCTGATACTGCAGCGTCCAGCCGAGGCGGGCGCAGACCGCCTGCGCGAGCTCGACGTCAAAGCCGCTGTAACCGTCGCCGTCGGCGTAGCTCATGGGAAAGCGCTCCTCGTTCAGGCCCATGATGAACGTGCGCTGCGGAATGTCGCCGAGCGCGTCGAGCGCATTGGCATCGCTGTCAAAGGTCGTGTTGTCCGTGCCGAACCACTTGAGCGCGAGGCTGTGGATCGTCCCGTCGGCCGCGAGAACCTTGAGCGCGGCATTGACATACACCGCCGCCTGATCCCCGTCCCGAAAGCCGATGCGAAACTGCTCCGTGCCGAGCGTCTTGACCACGCGGTAGCTGCCGACCGTCTTGCTGCACGCTGCGCAGAAAAAACACAGCGCGAGCGCAAGCAGCAGCGCCGCGATCCGTTTTGTATGCTTCAAGGGAAGCCCTCCCAAATGAAAAATCAAAAAAGCGCACCGGAACCCGATGCGCTTTTTATCATACCGAATCTTGCACGGCGGTGCAAGAGGGAAAAGCTGAATTTTCTCTTACATTTTTGTCACGGCCGCTCATTGTAGCGCGCGAGGAACTGCTTCGTGCGCTCCTGCTGCGTATCGCCGAAGACCGCCTCGGGCGCGCCCTGCTCGACGATGACGCCGCCGTCCATGAAAATGACCTTATCAGCCACGGCGCGGGCAAAGGCCATCTCGTGCGTGACGATGACCATGGTCATGTGCTCCTCGGCGAGCGCGCGGATGACCTTGAGCACCTCGCCCGTGAGCTCGGGGTCGAGCGCGGAGGTCGGCTCGTCGAACAGCATGATCTGCGGATTCATGCATAGGGCGCGGGCGATGGCCACGCGCTGCTTTTGGCCGCCGGACAGGCGACCCACGGCGGCGTGCGCGAACTTTTCGAGCCCCACACTCGTCAAATGCTCCATCGCGACCTTCTCGGCCTCGGCCTTGCTCATTTTTTTGAGCGTGACGGGCGCAAGCGTGCAGTTGTCGAGCACATCCATGTTGTTGAACAGGTTAAAGCCCTGGAACACCATGCCGATGTCCTCACGCAGCTTGTTAATGTTGCAGCGCTCGGCCGTAAGGTCCTGGCCGTGGAACCAGATATGGCCCGCGTCCGGAGTCTCGAGCAGGTTGAGGCAGCGCAGAAAGGTCGATTTGCCCGAGCCTGAGGCGCCGATAATGGTGACGACCTCGCCGGGGTTAACGGACAGGTCGATGCCCTTGAGCACCTCGAGCGAGCCAAAGCTCTTGCGCAGGCCCTCGACGCGGATGAGCGGCTCATTGGTCTGTGCGGCGGCCGCGGTGCCGGTAGTGGCGGTATCTGCCATGATGATTCTCCTCGTCTTGAGCCTAGTTGGAGCTGGGCAGCGTGACCGGAGCCTCGGCGCCGAGCTTTTTGCCAAAGGCCTCGAGCAGGCGGCTCGCCACGAGCGTCAGGATCAGGTAGACCACGAGCGCCACGCAGTAGACTTCCATCTGGCGATAGTACACACCGGCGACGGTGGTGGTGGCGTACATGAGGTCGAACACGCCGATAACCGAGAGCACCGACGAATCCTTGATGTTGATGATGAGCTCGTTGGTGAGCGCCGGGATCGCGTTTTTAATGCCCTGGGGGAACACGACTTTGCGCATAGCTTGCCACTGCGACAGGCCCAGCGAGCGTGCTGCCTCGGCCTGGCCGGGATCGATGGACTCGATGCCGCCGCGCAGGACTTCCATCATGTAGGCGGTGGAGTTGAGCGAGATGGTGACGAGGCCGGCGGTGAAGGTGCTCCAAATCTGGTTGGCCTGAGCGGTCTCGAAGCCCATGCCGCGCAAAACGGTGAAGCCCGCGTAATAGATGAGCAGACCCTGGACCATCATGGGCGTGCCGCGCACGATGGTGGAGTAGACGGTCGCAAAGCCGCGGCCGATACTCTTAACGAAGCGCACCAGGTCGTTGTCCACGCGATCGAAGGTCTGAATGCGCAGGAACACGAAAAGCAGCGCCAGGAAGAATGCGATGACGGTGCCGAAGGTGGCAAGCGCGATGGTGATCTCGATACCGCGAATGAAGAAGTCGCCGCTCTTGTAGGTCATGTAGACCAGGCTCGACAAAAAGTCGCTGGGGTTGGAATCCGAGACAATGCTCACCTGCACCAGGTCGATAAACGACATGACGCAGCGGTCGATAAAGAAAACTGCCGCGATGGCGACCACGACGTAGCTGCCTAAACGTGCTCCACGACGGAAACGCTCAGATGCGAACGGCGACTTTTCGCGATAGTCGCTCCAGTGCATAAGCTTGGTGACCAGCGCCGCCGCCGACACGACGAGCCACGCCCACAGGATCGCCCAAAGACAATCTTGGAAGATACCGGTGGGGGCCAAGAAGCTCAGCGGCGTGGGGTTGCGTTGGCTAAACGCCAGGCCGAGCGCCGCGATAACACTCGTGCCCAGGTATACATAACGGTGGTCGGCCTTGATAAAGGAGGCCAGGCGATTAATGGTTTTCATGCTGCCTCCCTATGCCGGCTGACGGTCGAGGCACGCGTCCCACATTTGGTCGCGCTCCTCTTGGCTAATGCCCTTGAGTGTCTTGTCGATGAGCTTAAGCAGCTTGTCCGAGCCCTTGCGGCAGCCGACGTTTGCCGTGACCTCCTGTTTAAAGCCCTCGCCCTCGGCAAATTGAATCGGCACGATACCCGGGTTTTGGGCCATATAGCCCTTCTCGTTCTCAGTGTTGTAGGTCACGGCGTCGCAGGTGCCCTGCAGCAGATTCGAAAGGCTCTGTTAGACCAGGATTGACATACATGTGTCCCCACGGTGCCATATCTT
>USOF01000220.1 GCA_900556285.1 uncultured Collinsella sp.
GAGTCTCGTGGGCTCGGAGATGTGTATAAGAGACAGGCCTGGTCATCAGCGGCTCGCTGCCTCCCAGCACTTCCGAGGGCTTCTTGGCCGAGGTCCTGCGCCGTGTCAAGGCCAAGGGGGCCGAGTTCGTCCTCGACATCTCGAGCCATCAGCTGGCAGACCTCATTGCTCTGGAGCCACTGCTGATCAAGCCCAATGACGACGAGCTGCTTGACATCTTTGGCATCAAGGTGAGCGGTGGCGACGACGAGTCCGTCAAGGGCGCTATGGCCGAGCTGCACGCCAAGGGCGCCAAGAACGTGCTGCTGACCCTTGGTGGCGCCGGTGCGTACTTCTCCAACGGCGAGCATATCTGGTTTGCCAACCGCACCTTCGACGTCAAGCTGCTGTCGACGGTGTGCGCCGGCGATTCCTCGCTCGCTGCCTTCCTGTCCGTGTGGCACGACGCCCCCGAGCGCGTCGAGGACGCCCTGCGCCTTTCGATGGCCACTGGCGCCAACGTGGTCGAGTGCCCCGGTCTGGGTGATTTTGCCAAGGTGGACGAATATAAGAAGCACATCGAGGTTCGCCAGGTCTGCTAGTTCCGGCACCTTGTCTGAATAGTTTGATTATTTCGCATCCGTCTTAGACTAGGACGGATGCGTTTTTGTTTATCGGACTTGCGTGTGCAGTGGAGGCTGTTTCTTGCTAGACTTCTTGCAGACGCAATCGATAGCCAATTTGATAGTCGCAGGAGGCCATAGGCATGTGCAATGTTTCGCTCAACGGTACTCAACCGTCCGATGCGTCCCTGCGCGTCCTGCGCGCGCTTGAAGCGGCTGGTCTTGAGGCTTGGTACGTGGGCGGTTGGGTGCGCGACGCCCTTATGGGGTACCCCAGCCACGATGTTGATATGTGCTGTAGCGGCCTGTGGCAGGAGTCCAAAGCGGCGCTCGAGGCCGCCGGCATCGCGGTTGTGGAATCGGGCATTAAATTTGGCGGAATCACGGCTATTTCCGATGGCGAGCGTATCGAGGTCACCACGTACCGTCTGGATGGCTTTTACACCGATGGTCGTCATCCCCAGAGTGTGGAGCGTGCCGCCTCGCTCGAGGACGATCTGGCGCGCCGCGACTTTACCGTCAATGCCATGGCCTGGCATCCCGAGCGCGGGCTTGTCGACCGCTACGACGGCCAGGGTGACTTGGAGCGCAAGCTGATTCGCGCTGTCGGCGATCCCAAGCGTCGCTTTAACGAGGACGCCCTGCGCATGCTGCGTGCGGTGCGCTTTGCCTGCCGTCTGGACTTTATGATTGAGCCCGAGACCAAGCGTGCGCTTGCCGAGTGCGCGCCGCTGCTCGATGCCGTGGCGCGTGAGCGTGTGGGTATTGAGCTCGAGGGCATTCTTTCGACCGGTCATGGGGGAGACGCGATGCTCCGCTATCCTGAGCTCATCTGCGCCGCCGTGCCCGAGTTGGCAGCGGGTCGCGGGTTTGATCAGCGCAGTGTCTATCATGCGTTTAACGTCTACGTGCATATCGCCCGTGTGCTGACGGTGGCGGGGGAGCTCGCGCTGTGTGACGGCGTCGCGCCCTCGTCGAGCCTTATGTGGGCGGCGTTTTTGCACGATGTGTCCAAGCCCGAGTGCTTCACGGTCGACCATGCCGGTAGCGGACACTTCTACGGTCATCCCGAGCTCGGCGCCAAGAAGGCGCGCGTCATTATGGATCGCCTGGCGCTCTCGCACGACTTGGTGCGCGACGTGTGCCTGCTCATCAAATACCATGACAAGCCGCTGCGCCCCGAGCGCTCCTGTCTGCTCAATATGATGCGCGCGCTTTCGGGTGAGGGCGTCGACACGGCCCGCCTGATTGACGAGCTCATGGACCTTAAGCGTGCCGACACACTTGGCAAGGCCCCGTCGTGCTTCTATTACGTTGAGACGATTGAGGAGATGCGCGCGATGGCGCACGAGCTGCTGAGGGCGGGGGAGCCCTATACGCTCAAGATGCTCGCCATCAACGGCGGCGACCTGATCCGTGCTGGAGTCAAGCCCGGGCCGGAACTGGGGCAGCTTCTCAACTCCGCCCTCGACGCCGTGATCGAAGACAACATTCCCAACGATCGCGAAGCTCTTTTGGTCCATCTTAACTTGAATTAGCTACCTAGTTTACCTGCGTGTTCCATAACCTGCCGACAATTTTTTGGCAATTTGGAATTTCTTCTTGCGCTGACGTTTTTTGTCCCGTAATATATTTCCTCGCAGCACGGCAGTGCAGATGTCATGTGGCCCGTTCGTCTAGCGGTTTAGGACGCCGCCCTCTCAAGGCGGAGATCACCAGTTCGAATCTGGTACGGGCTACCACGCATCTGATACCCGGACTTCCTATGGAAGGCCGGGTTTTTTATTTTCAAACAACCGTCTGCAATTCCCGTTTGAACCAGAGCTTTGCGTTCTGCCTATGGCCCTTACGGGTACAATATCCAAGATATTTTGACTGTTAGAAGGAGTCTCATGACGGAGTCCTCTCAGCATACGTCTAAGCCCCAGGTCGAGGTTGAGGCCTCGGGCGGAGATGACAATAAGAGCGCACGCCGCGGCGCCATCTTTATCGGCGTCGTGCTGGTAGGTTATATCGTCTATCTGGTGGTAACCGGGCAGATGGGGCAGTTCTGGGCCGCTATGTCGAGCGTCCAGGCGTCATGGCTCGTTGTCGCGTGTCTTTGCATGTTCATGTACCTGTTCTTTGGCATTGTGGCCTATGCGATCGCCGTCTGGCTCGATCCCAATTCTCCCGTGGGTATCCGCGACCTTATCTCGGTCGAGGCCAGCGGTATCTTTTTTGGCAACCTGACGCCCATGATGATGGGCTCCACCCCGGCTCAGATCTATCGCCTGACCAAGGCCGGCCAAAACGTGGGCGAGGCCGGCGCCACGCAATTCACGCGTTTTATCGTGTACCAGTTTGGCCTGGTCGCCTGGGGCGCTATCCTGCTGCTCGCCCGTATGCCGTTTTTTGCCGAACGCTACGGCGACATGACGCTGCTGTGCGTCTTTAGCTTTGGTGGACACCTGTCTCTTATACACAT
>USOF01000221.1 GCA_900556285.1 uncultured Collinsella sp.
AGGGCCTGAAGCAGACCATCGACTGGTACGTCGCCAACGAGTCCTGGTGGCGCCCGGCCAAGGAGGCCACCGAGGCCCGCTACCGCGCGCGGGGGCGGTAGGAAGGTTGTGACTTTGATGAAAAAAATAATGCTCGTCTTCGGTACGCGCCCGGAGGCAATCAAGATGTGCCCACTCGTCAACGAGCTGAAGGCGCGCGCGGATGAGTTCGAGACCGTCGTGACCGTGACCGGCCAGCATCGCGAAATGTTGGACTAGGTTCTGCGTGTCTTCGACGTGACACCCGACCACGACCTCGCCATCATGAAGCCGGGCCAGACGCTGTTCGACGTGACGTGCGACGTGTTGCTCAAGCTCAGGGCCGTCCTTGAGGACGAGAGGCCCGACGTCGTCCTTGTCCATGGTGACACCACGACCAGCTTCGCCGCGGCGCTCGCATGCTTCTACCTGCAGATCCCCGTTGGGCACGTCGAGGCCGGCCTGCGCACGCACGACATCTACAGCCCATGGCCGGAGGAGTTCAACCGTCAGGCCGTCGACATCGTGAGCGAGTACTACTTCGCCCCCACTGAGGCCAGCAAGAGGAACCTGCTGGACGAGGGCAAGCCCGAGTCCAAGATCTGGGTCACCGGAAACACCGGCATCGACGCCCTGCGTACCACCGTGCGCGGGGGATACTCCCACCCCGAGCTCGAGTGGGCCGAGGAGTCCCGCCTCATCCTCATCACGGCGCACCGCCGCGAGAACCTAGGGGAGCCCATGCACCGCATGTTCCGCGCCATCCGCCGCGTGATGGAGGAGCACCCCGACACCAAGGCGATCTACCCCATCCACATGAACCCGCTCGTCCGCAAGGCGGCGCACGAGGAGCTTGACGGCTTCGATCGCCTGCATATCATCGACCCGCTCGAGGTTCTCGACTTCCACAACTTCATGGCGGCGAGCCACCTCATCCTCACCGACTCCGGCGGCATCCAGGAGGAGGCCCCGAGCCTGGGCAAGCCGGTGCTCGTCATGCGCGACACCACTGAGCGCCCCGAGGGCGTTGCCGCCGGCACGCTGAAGCTCGTCGGCACCGAGGAGGATGTGATCTACCGTGAGTTCAGCAGGCTCCTCTCCGATCAGGCCGAATACGAGGCTATGAGCCATGCATCAAACCCCTACGGCGACGGGCATGCGAGCGAGCGTATCGCGGACGTACTGGCACAGTAGATTTGGATCGAGGTGTCTTATTGATTCCCGAACTGGTGGACATTGGAGCCAAAAGAAGGGTACTTCCTCTGGGTAGGTATTCTTGCTCGCTTGATGATATACGAGAAAGGTATGTGCCCGATGGCGATGAAAACCGCTCCGCTATATGGGATGGTTTATTAACTGTCGTCAACTTGGTTAAAGAGACGGTCGGCAGCATTGCGGAGCTGTGGATTGGTGGCAGCTTTATCACCAGCGAAGAAATCCCTCATGATATTGACGTTGTTTTCTTCTTCAAAGAAGAATGCCTTAAATCCGTTGATAGCAGAGGGGCTTTTCTTCTTAATCGTTTATCCGGGAGCTACGGTCCCGATCGCAAAGTCAACAACTTAGTTGATAGTTATATGATGGTTGTTCCACCAACTGAATTCGAAAATGATACCAAACGGGGCTACACTCCGTGGCGTGGGTATTGGGATCAGTTTTGGTCTAAAACTCGTTTTGAGGATGACGACAAGCGGTGGTTATATCCAGCTGCTGGATATTTGGAGGTGATGATAGATGGGTACGACGATTAGCTCGGATGCCCTGCTCAAAAGTCTCGGTTTCAGCGAGAACGAGAGCTATGACCTCCCCGAGGATTTGAATGATCTCTCTGTATCCAGTCTGCGTGCCTTTATCGATCAATCGTATCTTCAGCATTCGAGTGAATCTTCCGCAGTGATTCACATCACTGGGCCTTCCGTTATCGGGCACAGTGCACCCCTGCGCAGCGTAGGGGACTTTATGACGCAGCTGCAGGCGACGTTCGAGGCTGTGGGCGCTTCTATTGAAGGCTTTAAGGCGCTGGGCGGTACTATCCCCTCTAAAATAGCAAAAAGGACCGAGCTTGCCCTTGTTGCAGCCCCGCTACCCGGATCGGTAGTTTTGGAAGTAGCTCCTTCGATGCCTAGGTTAGAAGACTTTCGTCCCAATGGCGAACCCGCCCTCTTCGACATTGAAACAGCTATCGATGCGAAAACTCTGGCTGACTGTGCTTTTGAAGAGTTTTCAAGCCTTTTGTCTGATCTGTCAGACGAAACTCCGGACCAGGATTCGTTCGTCGATCATCTCGCCGAATTAGGTCCCCGCGTTGCTTCAAATGTTCACTCTTTATGTGAAACTGTAGACAAAAGTCAAATTGACGTTGATTTTGAATGGCAAGAACCCTTTAAGGAGCGGAAGACAATCAGCGTGAGTCACTCCTTTGCGAAATTTGCTGCTTCTGTAATTCAAGATGCAAAGGTTAATGTTGAGCAAATCCATATTGAGGGTGTTTTGCTAACAGTCACAACATCGGAAAAAGATCATCTTCGAATTAGAGAGGATGTCGATGATGGACTTTCAAAAGAAACCATTCTTCCGATAGGGGATATTCCTCCCGAGCAACTTTACGGTCTTCAGCCTGGCGATAAGGTCGCGGTTGATGCCGAAAAACAGCTGTTCACGCGTGCTGGAGGAAGAACGCGCCAAAAGCTTGTTGGTATTGGTATTAGTAAGATTAATCGCTTGGAGTAAATAGCTGATGATAGTCGATTTCTACGATTATCTTCTATTGTGTATGCGACCCATCCATTCGCCGACTGGCAAAACGATTTACACCTAATTATTGGCGCTGCTCACAGGCATTTTCTTCGTTTAAGCCTTGATCTCGTTAAACTAATAACTGCTGCTACCAGGGCATTTTCTGGTGCACATTCTATTAGCTCCTCGAAGATCGGAGCGGGTATGTTTGCTGCCGAGTCGTACACCAGCCGTCATCACATTGCAATTATTGTCATGGCCTGCCTATGCGTTTTGCTGGGCGGGCCTTCTTATGCCGCAGGCGCGGAG
>USOF01000222.1 GCA_900556285.1 uncultured Collinsella sp.
GATGGAGCCTGAGGTCATGCTCTTTGACGAGCCGACGAGCGCGCTCGACCCGGAGATGGTCGGCGAGGTGCTCGAGGTCATGAAGGAGCTGGCACAGGAGGGCATGACGATGGTCGTCGTCACGCACGAGATGGCCTTTGCCCGAACCGTGTCCGACCGCGTGGTCTTTATGGATAAGGGCGTGGTGCTCGAGGACGCCGCGCCGGCCGAGATCTTTGGCAACCCCAAACACCAGCGCACCCGCGAGTTCCTCTCGCGTTATCTCGAGGACAAGTAACCGACCGCAAATGTTTGCATGACAGGGCCGCTCCCGTGGGGCGGCCCTCGTCATCACAATCGAAAGGATGTCATGGCCGAGGTTTGGCGCTTCTTTGCGCATGAGGATGATTTTGCCGATTTGGACGAAGCTGGTGCGTGCGAGCGCCTGGGCCGCGTGCTGTCGTTTCCGACCATCTCGAGTATGGATGCCGAGGCGGTGAACTGGCAGCCGTTCGACGACCTGCGCGCGTATATGCAGCAGGCTTGGCCGTACGTATTTACGGCGGGTAAGGTCGAGCTTATCGACCATTCGCTATTGGTGACGCTTAGCGGTTCCGACCTTGCCCTCAAGCCCATTATGCTCATGGGCCACATGGACGTGGTTCCCGTGGTACCCGGCACCGAGGCTGACTGGACGCATGCCCCCTTTAGCGGACATGTGGACGACACCTACATTTGGGGTCGCGGCGCCATCGATATGAAAGACCAGGTCGCAGGCATTCTCGAGGCGGTTGAGTATGCGCTCGCACACGGCTGGGAGCACAAGCGTACCCTGCTGCTCGCCTTTGGCCAGGACGAGGAGACTACGCAGTACGGCGCAGGCGCCATCGGCCGCGCGCTCGAGGAGCGCGGCATTGAGCTTGAGTACCTGATCGACGAGGGCGACTACCGCATCGTTTCGGCTGCCGAGTACAGCGCGGGCGAGGACTGGCTCATGCACGCCGACCTTGCCGAGAAGGGCTATGCCGATATCGTGCTCAAGACGAAGAGTGAGGGCGGGCATTCGTCCAACCCCTACGGTGGCACATCGCTCGAGGTGCTCAGCCGTGCCATCACCGCAATCTGTGATATCGAGTGGCCGACGCGCGTGACCGACTTGCTTGCCGCCCAGCTCGTCGAGTTGGGGCTCTACACGGCCGACGAGATTGCCTCCAACAAGGACACCATCGTGCGCGATTGCCTCGCCAGCAAGAAGCTCTATCCGCTCGTGACCACCACCTGCGCGCCCACGCAGGTCGAGGGTGGCAGCACCGGCGCCAACGTAATGCCGCAGGATATGTGGGCCAATATCAATTTCCGTATGCTCGAGGGCACGAGCGTGGCCGATGTCGTGGCCCGCTGCCGCGTCGCCGTTGCTGAGGCGGGGCTCGCCGACCGTGTCGAGGTCGAGCTCGGCCCCGGCAGCTCCGAACCCTCGCCGTCTCCGCGCATCGGCGGACCGGGGCTCGAGGCGGTTCGCTCCATCGCCGCCCGCTATTTCCGTGATCCAAAGGGGACGGAGGAAAACGGATCATCCGAGCCGTTGGCGATTGTCCCCTCGACCGTGATCGGCGCGACCGACGCTGCCAACTACCAGCGCATTTGCTCCGAGTGCATTCGCTTCTCGGCCTTTGTGGTCGACGATGACGAGTGCGATCGCGGCGTCCACGGCACCAACGAGCGCATTACCCGCCGCGCCTACCTCCAGGGTGTCCGCTTCCTCGTCGCCCTGATCCATACGCTCTAGCCAAAAAGCAAGCCCTTGGTGCAATGGGGTCAGGTTTGTTTGCACCAATCATTCCGTGCGGGTTATATGCAGGTTTGCCTGCGCACGCTATCATATATGGGTTAGACCGCAACTATGTACCCCATACGCGAAGGGATGCGCATGTATCTGAAGATCGACATGTTCTAGCCGGGCTTACCCCCGCAGCGGTGCCCCGCGCCCCATCAACTCTGCCGATTTTCACCTTCACGCATATAAAGGAGTCCCGCCATGCGCGACAAGCTCGAAAAGATCATCAAGGCCTACGAGGAGCTCGAGAAGAAGCTTTCCGACCCGGCCGTCGCCTCCGATATCAAGGAGTTCACGCGTCTCAACAAGGAGTACGCGCACCAGTCCGACCTCATCGCCGCCTCGCGCGAGTACATCGGCGCGCTCGATGACATCGAGGCTGCCAAGGAAATGCTGCACGATACCACCGATGCCGATGAGAAGGAGATGCTCCAGATGGACATCTCCGAAAACGAGGCCAAGCTTCCCCAGCTCGAGGAAGACATCAAGTACATGCTCATCCCGAGCGACCCCAACGACGACAAGAACACCATCGTCGAGATCCGCTCCGCCGCCGGTGGCGACGAGGCGGCCATCTTCGCCGGCGATCTGTACAAGATGTACCAGCGCTTTTGCGAGTCGCGCGGCTGGAAGACTACCGTGCTCGATTCCAGCCCCAGCGAGGCCGGTGGCTTTAAGTCCATCGAGTTCAAGGTCGAGGGCGACCGCGTCTACTCCGTCATGAAGTTCGAGTCCGGCGTGCACCGCGTCCAGCGCGTTCCCAAGACTGAGTCCCAGGGCCGCATTCAGACCTCCACGGCTACCGTCGCCGTACTTCCCGAGGCCGAGGAGATCGACGTCCAGATCAACCAGTCCGACCTGCGCATCGACACCTACTGCGCCTCCGGCCCTGGCGGTCAGTGCGTTAACACCACCTACTCCGCCGTGCGCATCACCCACCTGCCCACCAACACCGTGGTGCAGTCGCAGGAGCAGCGTTCCCAGATCCAGAACCGCGAGGTCTGCATGCAGATGCTGCGCGCCCGTCTGTACGAGATGGAACTCGAGAAGCAGCAGGCCGAGCTCGGTGCCGAGCGCCAGAGCCAGATCGGCCACGGCAACCGTTCCGAGAAGATCCGTACCTACAACCAGCCCCAGGACCGCGTGACCGATCACCGCATCGGTTTCAACTCCACCTACAACGGCGTCCTTCTGGGCGATCAGCTCGGCACCGTCATCGAGGCGCTCGCCGCCGCCGAGC
>USOF01000223.1 GCA_900556285.1 uncultured Collinsella sp.
ACGCCGGCTACTACTTTTTGCCCATTTATCTTGGTTGGGCGGCCGCCCGCCAGCTCGGTTGCTCGGAGCAGCTGGGCATGATGCTGGGCGGCGTATTGATTGCGCCCGATCTGCTTAAGCTCGTCGATGCCGCATCGACGACGGGGGCATCGATGACTTCCGTGTATGGTCTGCTTCCCGCGCCGGTCAATGATTACACGACGACTGTTATTCCGGTTCTCATCTCGGTGCCCGTGCTATGGCGAGTGGAGTGTTTCTTTCGGCGCGTTATCCCTCAGGCCGTGGCGTTTTCGTTCGTTCCGTTTGCGACCATGCTTGTCATGGTTCCGGTTTCGCTGTGTATTACGGCGCCGGCGGGCAGCTATCTGGGCATGCTGTTGGGCCAGCTTATGTTTATGCTTGGCAATTCCGGTGGCATCGTGTCGCTGCTCACGCTCATGGGGCTTGCCGCGGGTTGGGAGTTCCTTAAGATCGCGGGTGTCAGCAACGTTGTCCTATCGCTTGCCTATGCGCAGTTTATGAGTGTGGGAACGGATTCGTGCATCCTGATTGCCGCGACGATGGCAACGTTTGCCGTTTGGGGCATGCCCTTTGGCGCGTCGCTCCGCGTTGCGGATAAGGACGAGAAGACGCTCATGCTGGGCTATTCAATCTCGGGTGTTCTTGGCGGCGTAAGCGAGCCGGCGCTGTACGGTTGCGGCTTTAAATATGGCAGGTGCCTGACGTGCATGGCCATTGGCGGCGCCGTCGGAGGCCTTGTTGCGGCCGTGGGCCACGTTACGGCCTATACCATCGGCATGACGAATGTCCTCATGGTCATTGGCTTTGCCACGGGCGGCATCCCGAACCTGCTGTGGTGCTGCGTTGCCGGCGGCACGGCATTTGCGGTGTCTGCGGCGCTGAGCTACTGCTTTGGCGTGGTGCCGGCGAAGGGGCAGGCGACGGGGGACGGAGCCGATTTGTCCGAAACAGTGGCGAGCGCTGCTGAAGTAAGCGCATAAACCTGTGCGACAAAAGGACGATCCCTTTGTCGTGTTCCAAGGCCGTGGCTCGTGTGGGCTGCGGCCTTTTGTATCTTGAGGACAAAGTGGCTACACTACAATCCGTTTGAGCAATAGATATATAGGTAGTACCGTGGGGGCGGATGTAGATGGTCGAGTGGATTGTTAGGCGCGCACAGGGCGATCGTGCGCGTGTGGGCACGTTAGCGGGCATGGTGTGTATTGTCGCCAATGTTGCGCTTTGTGCTGCGAAGGGTGCAATTGGTGTGGTTTCGGGATCGGTTTCGATTGTTGCGGATGCCATGAACAACCTGTCCGATGCCAGCTCGAATATCGTGAGCGTGCTGGGCTTTAAGCTGGCGAGCAAGCCGGCCGACCCCGAGCATCCTTACGGCCACGGTCGCTACGAGTATCTCTCGGGTCTGGTCGTGGCGGCGCTCGTGCTGCTGATTGGCGTTGAGTTGGTGAAGTCCTCGGTTGAACGCGTCATCCACCCCGAGCCTGTCGAGTTTTCGCTTGCCCTGGTGGCAGTTCTAGTGCTTTCGATGGCCGTAAAGCTCTGGATGGCGGCCCTCAACCAAAAGCTCGGTGACCGCATTGAGTCCGAGACGCTGCATGCGACCGCTCAGGATTCCAAGAACGATGTTCTTGCCACGGGTGCTGTGCTGGCGTGCGCGATTGTTTCCCAGGTGACGCATATCAATCTTGACGCATGGGTTGGACTTGCCGTTGGCGCCTATATTGGCTGGAGCGGCTTTGAGCTTATTCAAGATACGGTGAGCCCGCTTTTGGGCCAGACGCCCGATCCTAAGCTCGTCGAGCATATCCGCAGCAAGATCATGAGCTATCCCGGCGTCTTGGGCGTCCATGACCTAATGGTTCACGACTACGGCCCAGGCAGGAAGTTCGCAAGCGCTCACGCCGAGATGGCAGCCGAGGCCAGCCCGCTGGAAAGTCACGACACGCTCGATAACATCGAGCAGTCGTTTAGGGACGAGGACGGCATGATCGTCACGCTCCATTACGATCCCATCGTGACTGACGATTCGAATGTGGCGAGCATGCGTTTACGCATTAACGCCATGGCCCAACAGATCGATAGCCGCCTTTCGATTCACGACCTGCGCTGTGTGCCGGGCCCTACGCACACCAACGTGATCTTTGACTGTGTGCGTCCCTCGGATCTGCAGATGAGTGCCGAAGACTTAAAGCACGCGCTGGCGAAACGTGTCGAATCCGAATATCCCAAGTCGATTGCCAAGATCACGATCGACGAAGACTATGTAGGCCATACCCACGAGTAGAGCCGCGCCGATAAAGCTAGTTATATAGAAGGGGAGAGCATGAAGCGTCTATATCTACTCCGCCACGGCCAGACAGAATTCAACGTTAAAAAGCTCGTCCAGGGTCGCTGCGATTCACCGCTCACCGATCTGGGCCGCCAACAGGCACAGACAGCAGCCGCATGGCTAAAGGCCCACGGCGTTGTCCCCGACAAAGTAGTCTCGTCGCCTTTGGGTCGAGCCATGGACACAGCTCAGCTCGTCGCAACCGAACTCCTCGGCGCAGACGCAGCAGCCGAGCCCTGCAAAGGCATCATCGAGCGCTGCTACGGCACCTTCGAGGAAGGCCCGCACGACGCGCTGCCCACCGACGTCTGGGATCCGGGCGAGGACCTGGTCCCCTTCGGAGGAGAAGGAAGCCGCGCGCTGCAAGAGCGCATGGTAGACACCCTCACCAATCTCATGGGCGCCGAGGGCATAGAAACCCTCCTAGCAGTAAGCCACGGCAGCGCCAGTCGCCAATTCATCAAGGCTGCAGCCCCAGAGGGCTTCGAGCTCCCAACAAAACTCCCCAACTGCGCCATCATGATCTTCAATTTCGATGAGGCAAAGCCACAAGCAGAAGGCGAGCCAATGCAATGCAAGTTCACCCTCCAGCAAATAGTGGACCCTCAACAAAGTAATTAGCTGAGCGAGCAGAGTTAAGCAGACATCAACGTGTCGTTCCCAGTGTGCGGCTGAGGGGGCGGGCCTGAGA
>USOF01000224.1 GCA_900556285.1 uncultured Collinsella sp.
GCTTAAGATCGACCGCACCGAGAACGAGAATACTTCCACCGTTAACGATGTCATCGGCGGTATCGTCGCCGCGGCACTTTCGACTTGCCTTGTCGCTCTGCTGCTCGAGCTCGTCTTTCCGCGCGCGACCGCCGGCGCCGCCGGCATGCTCCACCAGCGCCCCACGCCCCTGTGGGTGAGCGGTCTTCTGGGTACGATTGCTGTCGTCCCCACCGTCCTACTGCTGATTATCTCTATCGCCGGTCTATCGCTTGCCGGAGCCCTCTTGTGCGGCGTTATCGGCATCGCGTTGGTGTCGAGTGCCTTTGCGGGGTGCGCGATCGTCCGCATGGTCGGACACAGCCAAAACCGCTACGCCATGGCAGCCGTAGGTGGCATCGCCGCGGGCGCGCTTACGGCAATCCCCCTCGTAGGCGACTTCATCAGCGGCGTGGCCTTCGTCTTTACACTCGGCTACATCATCCAAATCATCTGGCGCAACGCCCACCTTAAGCCGCAGCAGCCGGCTAACGCGCCAGAACTCCCCACCGCTTAGCCGCCAACCACCACAAAGGGGCCAGGCACCTTTGTGGTGATGCAGACCAGCTCAGTCCCTGTGCACAAAAAGGGCGCCGACCATCACGGTCGGCGCCCTTTCTTGTTAGACGCTATAAAGACCAGCGCTTATTTGTTGACCTGACCGGCGCGGACGGCGGCCTTCTTGCGGTCGGTGGCATTGAGCAGACGCTTGCGCAGGCGAATGTTCTTGGGAGTAATCTCGACCAGCTCGTCGTCGGCGATGTACTCCAGCGCCTCCTCCAGCGAGAAGGTGCGGGGCGGCACCAGCTGGACGGAGATATCGGAGGTCGAGGAACGCTGGTTGCCCAGGTTCTTGGTACGGGCGATGTTGACGACCATGTCGCCAGCCTTGCTGCGCTCGCCCACGATCATGCCCTCGTAGCACTCGGTGCCCGGCTCAACAAAAAGCTGGCCGCGCTCCTGCAGCGTACCCAGAGCGTAGGCAACGGCCTTCTCGGTGGTCATGGAGATCATGGCGCCGTTCTGACGGTTGCCGATCTCGCCGGCGTAGGGGCCGTACTCCAGGAAGGTGTGGTAGAACACGCCCTCGCCGTGAGTGACGTTCATGATGCGGTTCTTAAGACCCATGATGCCGCGGGTCGGGATCTTAAACTCGAGGTGCGTCACGATGCCCGAGGTATCCATGCTCGTCATGATGCCGCCGGAGGTACCGAAGACCTCAACGACCTTGCCCGAGTACTCGTCCGGGCACTCGACGACGGCCTGCTCGACGGGCTCCATCTTGTTGCCGTTCTCGTCCTTCTTAAACAGAACGCGGGGACGACCGACCTGGAACTCAAAGCCCTCGCGGCGCATGGACTCCATCAGGACGGACAGGTGCAGAATGCCGCGGCCAGAGACCTCGACGCCGCTCTTGTCCTCGAGCTCCTCGATCTTCATGGTCACGTTGTTCTCGGCCTCGTTGAACAGGCGCTCCTTAAGCTGACGGGCGCCCACGATGTCGCCGTCACGGCCGACGAGCGGGGAGGTCGAAGCCTCAAAGACGATGGACAGGGTCGGCGGGTCGATCTCGATGGGCTCGAGCTCGACGGGGTTCTCGGGGTCGGTGTAGACATCGCCGATATCGGTGCGGTCAATACCCACGACGGCGGCGATATCGCCGGCGCCGACTTCCTGGCACTCGGTGCGGCCCAGGTAGTCGAAGGTAAAGAGCTGCTTGACGGTAGCGGTGGCGCTGGAGCCGTCGTTCTTCACGACCAGAATCTGATCGCCCTGGTGAATGGCGCCGGAGTACACGCGACCGATACCGATGCGGCCAACGAAGTTGGAGTGGTCGATGGTCACGCACTGCATGGCCAGCGGGGCATTCTCGTCAACCTCGGGCGCGGGCATGTCGTCGATGATCATATCGAGCAGCGGATACATGTCCATGTTGCCGTCGTTGGGGTCAAGGCGGGCAAAGCCATTCATGGCGCTGGCATAGACCACGTGCTCCATGGCGAACTCAAGCTGGTCGTCGGTGGCGCCCAGGTCGGCCATAAGGTCCAGGCAGTCGTTGTAGGCCTTCTCGGGGTTGGCACCTGGACGATCGATCTTGTTGATGACGATCATGATCTTGAGGCCGGTGTCGATAGCGTGACGCAGCACGAAGCGGGTCTGGGGCATGGGACCCTCAAAGGCATCGACCAGCAGCAGGGCGCCGTCGGCCATACGCAGCACGCGCTCGACCTCGCCGCCAAAGTCGGCGTGGCCCGGGGTGTCGATGACGTTGATCTTGACGTCCTTGTACTCGATAGAGATGTTCTTGGCGAGAATCGTGATGCCGCGCTCGCGCTCCTGGTCGTTAGAGTCCAGGACGCGGTCCTCGACTTGCTGGTTGGCACGGAAGGCGTCCGTGGCACGCAGGAGCTTATCGACCATCGTCGTCTTGCCGTGGTCGACGTGGGCGATGATGGCGATGTTCCTTAGGTTATCAACGCGCATATATGGGTCCTCGTTCCCTTGAAACGGTTACGTGATGAGAATTAGGCGTACGGTCGGTTTTTCACCGTAACCGCTCAATTTTAGCGAGTGTTACAACAAAAGTTGCTCTTCTCCTGCAGGTTCAGGGTCACTCCACATGAAGTTCTCGCCTTGGCCCATGCCTTTCACCAATGTGAAGGCGGAATACGCGCTCGCGGAGCCCTTCTCGCCAAACACGGTAATCATGGCATCGTTGTAAGCGCCATCCATCTCCTGGATGCAGCCCAGGTACAAAATCGCATAGCGCACAGCGGGGCCAACCCCGTCCTCAGGAGAACCATTGCGGCCTGCGGAAACTACAAAGTCGTCTGCGGCGTTCAAGCACGCCTCGTCGCCGTCCTCAGAGAAAGCCACGGCGGCGCGGTTGCCGCCCGCGTCCTCCACACACGCCACTACGCCCGGCACGTCCCCCTCGGCGAGGGCGTCCAGAAACTCGCCCATCATGTCGCAGGACATGCGGTCGAGCTCGGGAG
>USOF01000225.1 GCA_900556285.1 uncultured Collinsella sp.
CCGTTTGTTGGCGATGGGCTACCAAGCGTTTGTGCTGAACTACTCGGTTGCTCCGGCTGTCTATCCGCTGGCATTGCAAGAACTCGCGCGGGCGGTCGATACCGTCCGAGGCCATGCGGCAGAGTACTGTGTCGATCCTGATCGGATTACGGTCATGGGTTTTTCGGCCGGTGGGCATCTGGTTGGCTTGCTCGGGGCGCTTTGGGACCAACCCTGGCTTGCAGAGTCGATTGCGGCATCGCCTGAGTCGATTCGGCCTGACACACTTTGCTTGGGCTATCCGGTCGTAAGCTCGGGGGCCTATGCTCATCGTGGTTCGTTTGAACACCTAACGGGTGCCGACGGCGCTTTGGCTCAAAAGTTGTCGATCGAGAATATGGTGGGCGATGGCTTCCCCCGTACGTTCTTGTGGCATACCGCCGAGGATGCATCGGTACCAGTTCAAAATAGCCTCCTTCTTGCGCAGGCTCTTGCCGACCACGGGATTGGCTTTAGCCTACATGTCTTTCCGCATGGAAAGCATGGGGCATCGCTCGCCACGGCCCAAACGGCATTTAAGGGCTGCGCCGAGCATATTCAGCCACAAGTTCAGGGCTGGCCTGAACAGTTCGTTGCATGGGAGCGTGATGGACGATGAGCGAAAGTATCTATACGCTGCGCGTTTCGAGGGCTGCGGCAGGAGCGTATCCAACGATTTCCGATGCCTTGGCGGCAGCCGATCAGCTCTATCCGGATGTCGAGCAACCGGTGATGATTCGCGTCGAGCCGGGTGAGTACCGCGAGCGGGTCGAGATTCGTCGCCCGCATGTGACGATTGAGGGAGAGACGGCCGATAGCGTGCGTATCATGGGCGGCCTGGGTGCCAAGATGCCTTCGGAGGACGGCTCGGGCGTCGACGGCACGCTCGGCACCTTCCGCACGTATACGGTCCTGGTCGATGCCGATGACGTGACGCTTGCAAACCTCACGATCGAAAACGATGCGGGCGATGGGCGCGAGGTCGGTCAGGCGATTGCCCTGTATGCCGATGGCGACCGTCTGGTTGTCGATGCTTGCCGCATTACGGGCCACCAGGACACGCTGTTTTTGGGCCCGTTGCCACCGCGCGAAGTCAAGCCGGGCGGGTTTATTGGCCCCAAGCAGTTCGCGCCGCGCCGGGTGGGGCGCCAGTATTTTCGACGTTGCCGGATCGAGGGCGATGTCGACTTTATCTTTGGCGGCGCGCGTGCCTACTTTGAGGGGTGCGAGATCCGCTCGCTCAACCGCGATATGGATGTCAACGGGTATGTAACGGCAGCCTCCACGCCTAAAGGCGAGCCATACGGATTTGTGTTCCACGGTTGTTCGTTTACAGCACCGGATGGCGTGGCGCCGGATTCGGTCTACCTGGGCCGTCCTTGGCGCGAATGGGCGCAAACTGCGCTGATCGATTGTTGGCTGGGGCGACATATCAAGCGCGAAGGCTGGTGGGATTGGAATAAACCGGCGGCGCACAACTGCGCGCAGTATGCTGGCGCGATCCTGCATGGGCCGGCGGGCGATACTACCGGCTGGGTGCCGTGGGCGAATGAACTCGATGTGATGGCTGCCGCCGGGTACGCTCGCGAGCAGGTGCTTGCCGGTGCGGATGGCTGGGATCCCGAGGGAGGCACCGGTGATGCGGTTGAGACGACTAGGCTATCTGCCAATGGCCGTACCGTGCACATCGAGACGTACTGCGAAGACGAGCCTGCGCTGCGCGCCCGACTGAAGCGTGAAGGGCGCTCGGCGGCATTTGCGGGCAAGACCCCTGCAGACTTTGAGGCGTGGAGGATTGCGACCAGGACTCGCCTGTACGATGTTTTGGGCCTTTCGCTTATGGACCGCGTCCCGATTGAGATTCGTGAGCTCAGCCGCGTGCGGGTTGCCGGCGGCATCGTGCGCACCCATGCGATGTTGCAGGTCGAGCGTGATGTTTGGATGCCGTTCTACCTGTTGGAGCCGTCTCATCCTAAGCTTGATGAGCGGGGACTCAAACGCTGTTATATCTGCCCGCATGGTCATCAGGGAGCGGGTGCTGCAAGCGTAGCCGGTGTTGCGGGCGTGCCGGCTGTCGATGATGCCGTGCGTAAGTTCAATTACGACTACGGTCTGCGTTTGGCACGCATGGGTTACGTGACCGTCTGCCCTGATGCGCGCGGTTGGGGATACCGTCGTGACTGGAAGGGTCAGGGCGATGACGAGAACAGCTACCTGCGCGGTACGTGTCTGAATCAAGCACGTATGGCCGAGCCGCTGGGTCTTACGGTTGCGGGCCTCAACGCCTGGGATAACATGCGTCTGATCGATTACCTAGAGGCGCGCGGCGACATTGCCATGGATGACCTGGGTTGCTTTGGTTTTTCGGGTGGCGGCTACATGACGTTGTACCTGGCCGCACTCGACCCGCGTGTGCGCAAGGCGTTTGTCTCGGGCTATCTGTACGGTGTCGACGATTCGCTGCTGCATCTCAATGGCAATTGCAGCTGCAACTACACACCCGGACTTTGGCGCTTACTCGACATGGGCGATATTGCCTCGCTTATTGCGCCGCGCCCGTTGTTAGTGCAGAGCTGCGAAGAGGATCATCTGAACGGTTCGCGCGGGCTGAAAAATGTTGGCGAGCAGCTCGAGATCGTGCGCGATGCCTACAAGTTGCTGGGTCGCAGAGATGGCCTGCGGCACGAGGTGTGTCCGGGTGAACACCATCTGGGCGTGGCACATCTTGCCGAGGATATCGAATGGCTCGATTCGCACGTTGCGGAATGCGCCCGTGCATAGCCCCTCGGCATACTGCGAATAAACGGTACGTTCCTGTATGACCGTCGATGGGCGGATGAGGAGAAGATTATGGAAACGAAGAGTTTGAGTGAATCGACCATTTGCTGCTTTGGCGATTCGACCACCTGGGGCGATAACGGCTGCAGTGGGGGAGGCAACGACATTTCGTGGACCTCGCACT
>USOF01000226.1 GCA_900556285.1 uncultured Collinsella sp.
CGTAAGATCGTCGGCAGCGTCAGATGTGTATAAGAGACAGGTATGACATTGAGCGCGGTATGCTGATTCGCCGATGTTTTGTTAGCGGACACATATATAAGCTACCAGCAAATACAGCAGTATGTTAAAGTACCAAGCACATCCATGCATGTGCCCCGCGAGACCAACATTTCGGGGCGGGAATTTGAGGAGGATCATTTATGCCAGAGAAGATTGAAGAGCTGGTGCGCGCTGCGCTCGCCGCTGCCCAGGAAGCCGGCGATCTGCCCGCGTTCGACCTGGAGGATTGCGGCCTGGAGCGACCGGCTGACACTTCTCACGGCGAGTGGACCTCCACCTGCGCCCTTAAGTCGGCCAAGCTCGCCCACTGCGCCCCCAAGAAGATCGCCGACGCCATCGCGGCCAACATGCCCCAGGACGCCTCCATCGCCAAGGTAGAGGTCGCAGGCCCTGGCTTCATCAACTTCTACCTCAACGCCGCGGCCAACAACGCCGTGCTGGCAGAGGCCCGCGCCAAGGGCATGGACTTCGCTAAGTCCAACGTCGGTGGTGGCCTGAAGACCCAGGTCGAGTTCGTTTCCGCCAACCCCGTCGGCCCCATGCACATCGGCCACGGCCGCTGGGCCGCGCTGGGCGACTCGCTCTGCCGCGTTATGGATCACGCCGGTTACGACATCCAGCGTGAGTTCTACATCAACGACCACGGCTCTCAGATGAACACCTTCGGCAACTCCATCAGCACGCGCTATATGCAGCTTGCCGACATCATCGCCAAGCAGGGCGTGGATATCGACGAGGCTCACAAGCTGCTGATCGCCGACCGCGACGCCTTTGTTGCCGACGAGAACGACGAGCATCCCGAGACCCATCCGTATCAGGACAACTTTGCCGAGACCCTGGGCAAGGACTCCTACGGCGGCGACTACATCATCGACGAGGCCGCCGAGTTCTGGCGCACCGACGGCGATAAGTGGGTCAACGCCGATCCGCAGGAGCGCATGGAGAGCTTCCGCGAGCGCGGCTATGTAAAGATGGTCGACAACATGCGCGACCTTTGCCATGCCGTTAACTGCGACTTCGATCGTTGGTTCTCCGAGCGCTCGCTGTATGTGAAGGACACCGAGGGCGAGACCGCCGGCACCTCCGCCGTCGACCGCGCTTTTGAGAAGCTCGACAAGATGGGCTACCTCTACACCAAGGACGGCGCCCTGTGGTTCCGCTCCACCGATCTGGGCGACGACAAGGACCGCGTTCTGATCAAGTCCGACGGCGAGTACACCTACTTCGCCTCCGACGTCGCCTATCACTGGGATAAGTTCCAGCGCGTCGACCACGTCATCGACATCTGGGGCGCCGACCACCACGGTTACATCGAGCGCGTCCGCTGCGTCTGCGACGCTCTGGGTTACCCCGGCAAGTTCGAGGTTCTACTGGGCCAGCTCGTCAACCTGCTGCGTAACGGCAAGCCCGTCCGTATGTCCAAGCGCAAGGGCACCATGGTGACCCTTCAGGAGCTCGTCGACGAGGTCGGCTCCGATGCCGCTCGCTACACGCTCATCTCCAAGAGCTCCAACCAGATGGTCGACTTCGACATCGAGGCCGTTAAGAAGCGCGACAACTCCAACCCGGTCTATTACGTGCAGTATGCTCACGCCCGCGTGTGCTCCATCCTGCGCCGTGCCGCCGACGTTACCGCCGAGCAGGCCGACGAGATGGGCATGAAGGCCGTTGCCGCCAAGGCCATCGGTGAGAACGTCGATTACTCGCTGCTGACCGACCCGACCGAGCTCGCCCTTTCGCGCAAGCTCAACGAGCTCACCGACCTGATCGCCAGCTGCGCTCGCGACCGCGCTCCGTTCCGTCTGACGCACTTTGCCGAGGAGCTTGCTGGCGACTTCCACAGCTTCTACGCTGCCTGCCAGGTCCTGCCGAGCGAGGGCCGTCCCGTCGACCCCGAGCTTTCGCGTGCCCGTCTGGCCGCTTGTGATGCTGTCCGTGTGACGCTCGCCCTGGTGCTCACCCTCGTTGGCGTTTCCGCGCCCGAGCAGATGTAATCTGCGGGTCATTTGACCGTGTAGGTTTGGTTTAACTGAGCCCTATAAGCCCGATCTCCTACGGAGGTCGGGCTTTTTTCGCAAACGCCGACGTATTGATGAATTTGGAACTGCTGGAAATACGAAACTATGCCGGTTTACTACGATGAATTGAGGAATTCTAACCACGCCGGCTTTTTGCTAAAAAGTGCAAGGCATCTACCTGCGGTTTTAGTTCAACAAGTTTCGGAGTGGTCGCGGTTGAGCGATTCATCGTAGTAAACCGCCATAGTTTTGGCGGAGGCAGTCAGATTTGTGGGTGGCAAACAAAGAGTGTCCCTTTTGACTAGTCGTTTAAGAACGTCCCCCCAATGACTAAGTTGCAGGTGGCGGCGGTTGTGTTACACTAACACTGCGTAGTTGACGCAATCATCTCGATACAGATCAATGATGTCCGTCGTTTTGAACGGAACTAGACTGTTTAGCCGCCCTGAAGGTTTATGCAGGGAGCATGTGATCACAGGGCTTGAAAAGAAAGTTGAGCAAACACTGTGTCTGATCAACAGCAAGAAAACGAAATAACGACGACGCAGGCCGCTCCCGCTGCACCGGTTGCGTCGGACCAGGTCGCGGCGCCCGCGCAAGCCTCGGCTCCTGAGACGCCTATGGCTGCTTCGACGCCTATGCCTGTAGCGGCTGAGAAGGCCGTGCCTGCAACTGGTGAGGAGGCTGCTCCGGCAAAGCCCAAGCGCCCGCGCCGCACGGCCAAGCCTGCCGCTGACGGCGAGGAGGTCACCAAGCCAAAGCGCCGTACCACGCGCACGACGCGCGCCAAGCTCACCGTTGCAGCTGACTCCTCGGCGCCGATTTCCGATGAGGTCGCGCAGGCACGTGCGTTGGCGCAGATTAGCGAGGCTCAGGTGGTGCGCGCCCGCCGTCGTGCT
>USOF01000227.1 GCA_900556285.1 uncultured Collinsella sp.
CGAGATGCTCAGGAGTCTCGTGGGCTCGGAGATGTGTATAAGAGACAGGCGCGCAGAACGCTGCGGTGGGCAACCTCCTCGGCAGAAAGGCCTCGGCAGGCGCCGCGATAGATAGGCATGCCGTCGCTGGCATGCGGTGCGCTCGCGGCGTGGAGCTCGGCGCGCGTGCAAAAGCAGGGGTAGGTGAGGCCGGCGTCTTGCAGCCGGCGCAGGGCGCTCTCGTACAGATCCAAGCGATCGTGCTGGTAGTAGGGGCCTTCGTCCCACTCAAGCCCTAGCCAAGCCAGGTCGTCAATCAATTGAGCGGCAAGTTCCGGGCGCTTGCAGCGATCATCCAGGTCCTCAATGCGTAACACGATGCTGCCGCCCTGGCTGCGGGCCGAAAGCCACGCGCACAGGCAGCTGAACACGTTGCCCAGGTGCATGCGGCCCGAGGGCGACGGGGCAAAGCGACCCACGACAGGCGCAGGAGCGGAGGCGGGCAGCGTCGTTGGCGCGTCCGCGGAGGGCGTTGATATGTTGCGTGTTTTGATATCCATGCGGACGAGTATAGCGCGGGACGCGGTAGGGAAGGCGTTGTCGTGGCTCGCAAGTTGGCAGCGCTGCGCATTGCGCGCGGCGGGTTTGCGGCTCAACGTCTCGATCGCCGCGCACTGACTCAGCCTCATAAACGACAGAAACCCCGGCAGCTCTTCGCAACTGCCGGGGTTTCCGCGGAAAAGGGGGACATGATCCTCGAGCGAACGGCAAAGGGGCAAACCGTTTTCGCTCAACTGCTTTATGCCCCTCGGCTGGCGGCTCAATCAGCGCATGCCGCGCCCACACAAAGCCGCTACACCTGTGACGGAGCTGTGAAGTGGTATCTATCGTTGGTGCAGGCCATGCCAAGGAGTGTCCCAAACTGCCGGCAGATAAGGAACGTCCCTAAGTGCCAGGCTCGGGTGGGACTTTTGTCCCATTTGGCGCTCCGGTCGCCTAGATATTCGTCATGTGTGCCCGTAAACGTGGGACAATGGCGCTGTTGGTATCACAGACAAAGGATGTGCCTATGAACGCCCCTGTTGCCAAGACCTGTCGGCAGCGCCGCCTATTCGCGCGATTTGCTTCCGTCTGCGCGCTCGTCGCGCTTGCGTTGTTGCTGCTGCCTGCCGCCGCGCACGCCGACGGCTACTCCATGAGCCAAACCTACATCGGCGCCACGGTCGAGGCCGATGGCTCGTTGACCGTTGTCGAGGGACGCCAGTTCGATTTCGATGACGACATCAACGGCGTGTTTTGGGAGATCAATGCGGGCACCAACCAGCAGGGCGGCGCGGCGGGTGTCGACGTGCTGAGCGTCGAGGAAGAGGACACCGCGTTCAACAAAGTCGATAGCGCAAACAAGGGTGACTCTGGCGTCTACACGGTCGAGCAGTCCGACGGCGGCGTAAAGATCAAGGTTTTCAGCCCCCACGAGAGCGGCGATAGCGCGATCTATTACGTGAGCTACACCATGACCGGTGCGGTCATGAACTGGGCCGATACCGCTGAGCTCTACTGGAAATTTGTAGGTGACGGCTGGTCCGCGGATTCCGACGATGTCGAGATGGAAGTGTACTTCGCAAATGCCGCTGCCGGGACGGCGGCCGTCAAGGGCGATAACTTCCGCGCATGGGGCCACGGTCCGCTGACGGGCGACGTGTCACTCGATGAGGACGAGCCCATGGTCACCTATACCATTCCCTGCGTGCATCAGGGCGAATTCGCCGAGGCACGCATCGCCTTCCCCAGCGACTGGGTGCCATGGCTTTCCGCCTCGAGCGAGGAGCGCATGCCGACAATCCTGAGCGAAGAGAAGGCGTGGGCCGACGAAGCTAACGCCCGCCGCGCTCACGCTCGCATGATTGCCAATGTACTTGCCGTACTAAGTGTTGTCGCAGCGGTGGCCTTTACCGGCACAATCGTTGTGCTCAAGCTGCGCCGCCGCAAGCCCAGGCCGCTTTTCCAGGACGAATATTTCCGCGATGTGCCTTCGGCCGACCATCCCGCCGTGCTTTCGGCCCTCATGAGCTGGAACGAGGTGCCCGATCAGGCATATATCGCCACGCTCATGAAGCTTACTGACGACCGTGTGATCAAGCTGGAGCAGGCGACCGTGACCAAGGCCAAGAAGGGTCTGTTGGGGCGTGAAAAAGAAGAGCAGACGTATCGCGTGACGGTGAGTGATGCGGGTTGGAAGTCGGCCAAGGGCATTGACCACATGGTGCTCAAGGTCTTCTTTGCCGGTGCTAAGCCCGACGAGAACGGCGATCGCTCGCGCACGTTTGACGAGCTGCAGCACTACGTCAAGCAGCACGCTACGCCCGTGGGCGACAAGCTCGAGGACTATCAGAACACCGTTAAGGGCAAGTTGGCCGATAGCGAGTACGTTGCCTCGGACGGCATTGTCGCAATGGTGTTCTGCCTGGTTCTTGGTATTCTGATCGCCTTTGTTCCCATGGGATCCATTTTCTTTACCGACGGCGCACAGGCGAACATTATCGCCGCGGTTATCTCGGTGCCGATTGTGCTGGTGGGTATTGGCGTGGGCCTTACGTTCCGCCGCTTTACGCCGGAAGGTGCCGAGGTGGCGGCCCGCTGCAAGGCGCTTAAGCATTGGCTTGAGGACCTCACGCGCCTAAAGGAGGCCGTCCCCGGCGATCTGGTCCTGTGGAATAAACTTCTGGTGATGGGTGCGGCGCTGGGCGTTTCGAAGGAAGTCCTGCGTCAGCTTGCCGAGGCTGTTCCTCCCGAGGTGCGCGAGGCCGACGGTTTCTACGACAATTACCCCTGCTACTGGTGGTACTACCATCATTACGGCATCGATTCGCCGCTCGATTCGTTTAACGATGTGTATCACGAGAGCATCCGTGAGCTGGCGTCGAGCTCCGATAGCTCGGGCGGCGGCGGAGGCGGTGGCTTCTCGGGCTGTCTCTTATACACATCTCCGAGCC
>USOF01000228.1 GCA_900556285.1 uncultured Collinsella sp.
CTGCAAATGCGCATGTCGGACTCCAGCCGCGACCCGTAATTCCGAGTGGTAGAGAAATGCCGATTAGCGCCGCCGCGCTAAAAGCCAGAACTGCCGTAAATAACTTTTTCTTCATTACATATCCTTTGGTAGTCGTTTAACCCCCCTCGTCAAATAGCAGACGAATTGGCGACGCGGTGGCACTATTTGATTCAAGGGCGTGAACTGGATAAACATCGAGGGAAGGAGTGGGTCCTGTGCAATAAACTCCCCTCGTCAAAATGTCTAGCTAAAGAGGACGGGCAAACGGCGAACGGTCATATCCGTTCGCGTCCGCCCGTCTCCAACGATCAAACGTCGATGCGCTAACGTTCAAAAGCATTGCGGCCTCTTGCCTCGTAACCTCACCTCCTTCGAATGATTTGATGACATCGCGGTAGTTATCCGGACGTTCGAGCGTCGGTCTCCCAAATCTCACACCCCGCAGACGCGCCGACGCGATACCCTCCGCCTGGCGCTGCTTTATGTTTTCGCGCTCCACCTGAGCCACGTAGCTCAAAACCTGAAGCACTAGATCGGCAATAAAAGTCCCCGTAATTCCATTGGGTTGTTCGCGTGTATCAAGCAATGGCATATCGAGCACCACGATGGCAACGTGTTTGTCCGTCGTTAGGCGACGCCATTCATCGAGAACTTCACGGTAGTCGCGACCCAATCGATCGATACTCTTAATCACCAGAACGTCCCCTTCGCGCAGACGACGAAGAAGACGCCGGTACTGAGGACGCCTGAAGTCCTTTCCGCTCGCTTTGTCAGCATAGATCAAATTCGTTTGGACCGGAAACCGCTCCAGCGCATCCAGTTGGCGATCCAGGTTCTGATCTGCTGACGAAACTCGAGCATACCCATAGATTCTGTTTTTCATGATTGCCCCTATCAGCCGCACGATGGCAGCTTCAGCTCATTTGAGAGCCCACTCACAATAGGGCGTGCAAATTTCGCGAATGGGTTGAACCCATTTTCGAGCTCCAACGTAAGCTATTCAAGCACCGCTTCGATAACGCACGACGCCAACCTTATGCTTTGAAATGAAATTAATCGTTTTTAATTGAGATTAACTAGAATAAAATGAAATTAACCCGAGACGCTAAAGGAGGGCATTGTGGAATACCTCGAAAACCCGTTTACCCCTAGCTTTGGCGAAGTTCCTGCCCATCTCGCTGGCAGACAACAGATTATTCGGGATTTGGACCGTGCCTTCTTGAGCCAGCGCAGGCGCCCAGAATTAACCTCGATCTTCTCAGGCGCGCGTGGAACCGGTAAAACCGCTCTCATGTCGTCGCTCGCGACAAGGGCGGAATCCCACGGCTGGATTGCCGTAAAGACGACCGCGCTCCCGGGAATGCTTGAGGAAATCGAGCTCGGGGCGATACGTGCTGCCGGCCATCTTATCGACCCGTCCAACCACTTCGAAGTCACCGGTCTCGGAATTGCACCGCTCGGCAGCATCGAGGTCAGTCGCGTTCACGATGCCTCAACCTGGCGTTATCGCATGAGCGACATCATCGACCAGCTCAACGAGGCGGGCACCGGTCTGCTCGTCACGGTTGACGAGGTGGACCCGACACTCAACGAGATGATTCAGCTCGCAGCGACGTATCAGCACTTTGTGACCGATGGGAAACGCGTCGCTCTGCTCATGGCGGGACTTCCCAACAACGTATCGACGCTACTGAACCACAAGACGGTCTCGTTCCTTCGCCGCGCCCAACAATATCATCTGGGCCGCATTGCCGACTATGACGTGCGCGAGGCCTTGATTCGCACAATCCAGGAAAACGATCGCCTGGCAGATGCTGAGGGAATCGATCGAGCCGTTCGCTCGATCTCTGGTTTTCCCTTCCTATTGCAACTCGTAGGCTACCGTGCCTGGGACCTCACAAGCGATTCGAAGGAAATCTCGTCACGCGACTTTGACCTGGGAATCAAAATCGCGCGCGACGAGATGGACGACCGAATCCTCGCGGCAACCTATCGGGAACTCACGGCAGAGGACAAGCGATTCCTCATCGCCATGCTCGATGACGAGGAAGAGTCCACCACCGCTGACCTTGTCGAGCGCCTTAAGCGTTCGCCGCAGCAGGTCTCCCGCTACCGACGCCGCATGATAGACGCCGGCATCATCGGGGAGCGAGGACGAGGGCTCGTCGCATTTGAATTGCCATTCTTCCGCGACTATCTCGCAGCTCAATGCGTGAAATAGGTATCAATGCGACAAAGGGACTGTCCCTTTGTCGCATTCGGTTATAGATAACGTCCGGTAATGCTCTTGGAGCAGGCCGCGATGTCCCCCGGCGTGCCGGCACAGACGATTTGCCCGCCCGCATCGCCACCGCCCGGGCCCATGTCGATCACGTAATCGGCGTTACGGATAAGGTCGAGATCGTGTTCAATCACGATAACCGTGGCGCCCTTGGCAACGAGGCCATCGAACACACTCAACAACACCTGAACATCGAGCGGATGTAGGCCGATCGTGGGCTCGTCGAATACGAATACGGCATCGTCCTGCACGCGGCCCATCTCGCTCGCAAGCTTAAGACGCTGTGCCTCGCCGCCCGAAAGCGCCGGCGTGGGTTCACCGAGCGTGAGATAACCCAAGCCCAGGTCGTGCAAGGTCTGCAAGCGCGTCTGAACCTTCTTGAGTCCCAGTGTGGCGTCGATGGCCTCATCCACACTCATATCCATGAGCTGCGGCAACGTAAGCAAGCTCCCGTCCTTGCCCTCGCGATGGATACGCGAAGCCGCGTCTGCATAACGTGAGCCGCGACATGCCGGGCAGACGATCTCGACATCGGGCAAAAACTGCACGTCGAGTGATATCGAGCCCGTGCCGTCGCACGTAGGGCAGCGCAAGGCGCCGGTGTTGTAGCTCTGTCTCTTATACACATCTCCGAGCCCACGAGACTCCTGAGCA
>USOF01000229.1 GCA_900556285.1 uncultured Collinsella sp.
CGCGTAAGATCGTCGGCAGCGTCAGATGTGTATAAGAGACAGCACTCAAACGTGGTATGTATAAAATCGCAGGTAAAAATGGTTGTATTAGGAATTACCTACCGTTTAACCGTGAAAAATATACCGTCTACCGTGTGCGCCTCGTGATGAGACGGTAGGGGGTCAATGGAGACGGTTCGGTGCGCTATCAAATGAAATCATTCTCACAGGCACTTTGCATAATGAATAAAAGAATCACAGGTAAATGAGAAATGCTATTCATAACGTGATAAAATGTTACAAATTGCTGCGAATTAGATTTGTTCTATGCAAAACCCAAACATGGCCATCACCTTACAAGGGGGCTACGCCTTGGTGGCCTCGCGTATCTGGGTGATAACGCGCTCCATGGTTTGGTCGATGTTCTTCTTTTTGAGCTCGCATTCCCAAATGGTGATAGCAGTCCATCCCAGGTTTTCAAGCTCGGCGATAGCCGCTTGATCTCGCTCCACGTTGCGCTTAAACTTGGCGATCCAAAAGTCGGTGTTGCGCTTGGGCATGGATGGATTGCAATGGGGGCAGCGGTGCCAAAAGCAGCCGTTGACGAAGATGGCGATCTTGCGTCCGGGGAAGGCGATGTCGGGCTTGCCGGGAACCTTCCATTCCAAGCGATAGCCCGTAAGGCCCGCGGCCCGTAGGCGCTGGCGAACGAGCAGCTCGGGCTTGGTGTTGGCACGCTTGTTGCCCTTCATGGACTTTTTGATGGCGGCGCGGCGGCGCACCAGTTCACGCTCGTCGGCGGAAAGGTCCGAGGTGTCGATGCCGTCCAGCAGGCCGGGCTTGGGACGCTTTTTGCTGCGGCGCTTAGGTGTGCGCTTGGGTTTGGTGGCGGGCTCGTCGGTCGTGGTGGCCTCGGCGTCGTTGGCAGTGCCGTTGGCTTTAAGCCGATCTTCCGTCAGCTCAATCAGGGCATCAATAAGCCCCTTGTCGGCGGGCATCCACTCAACGGTGGCAAGCGAGGTACGCGGAATCCAACGGATATCGAGCTGGCGGTCGTGCTTCTGGGGCTCGCCGGACTCTTTGGCCAGCGAGCAGTAGTAGCACTCCATCGAGAGATGAAAATCGGGGTAGTCATACTCAACGGTGTAAAAATCGCGCAGGTTGGTGACTTTTACCTGCAGCTCTTCCATAAGTTCGCGGCGTACGGCGTCCTCGGGCGTCTCGCCGCGCATGAGCTTGCCACCGGGGAACTCCCAAAGTCCCTGCATGTCGCCGTAGCCGCGCTGTACGGCAAGCAGCTCATCGGATCCTTCCTTGCGAATGATCCCAGCGGCAACATGAACAGTCTTCAACAGGAGTCCTCTCTCAACATCAACACGCGGCAGGGTAGCTACCCATACCTTACACAACGGTAAGGCAAGCGTAAGCCATATCGATGGTAGCCGACTCGTCTTCTTGCGACTATAGATGCCGTAGACTAATCGCAAGAAAGGACTCGGTATGCAAACCACGCACATGGCGACCTCGGTACTGGAGGTCGCTCATCTCGAAAAGGTATATGGAGCGCTGGGCAACGTGACCCGCGCGCTCAACGATGTCAGCTTTACCGTCAACCGCGGTGAGTTCGTGGGCATCATGGGCGCTTCGGGCTCGGGCAAGTCGACGTTGCTCAACTGCGTCTCGACCATCGATAGCGCCACGAGCGGCACGATCCGCATTAACGGTCAGGACGTGACGCGCATGAAGCAGGCCAAGCTTTCGCAGTTCCGCCGCGAGGAGCTCGGCTTTATCTTCCAGGACTCCAATCTGCTCGATACGCTCACGGCACGCGAGAACATCGCCCTGCCGCTCACCATCGCCCGCACAAACTCGGCAGAGATCTCGACCCGCGTGCAGGATGTGGCAGCGCGCCTTTCCATCAGTCAGGTGCTCGACAAGTATCCCTACCAAATGTCCGGCGGCCAGCAGCAGCGCGTCGCCGCGGCTCGCGCGCTCGTCACCGACCCCACCATGATTATGGCCGACGAGCCCACCGGCGCCCTCGATTCCAAGAGCGCTCGCCTGCTGCTCGAGAGCCTAGAGGCCCTTAACCGCCGCCTACGTGCCACCGTGCTCATGGTCACGCACGACAGCTTTGCCGCCAGTTACACGAGCCGTGTGCTGTTTATTCGCGACGGCAAGATCTTCACCGAGCTGCGCCGCGGCGACACCGACCGCCGAGAGTTCTTCGACCGCATTATGGAGGTCGTTGCCATGATGGGCGGTGAGGGCTCCGATGCTCTGTAAACTCGCTTGGGGTAACGTCCGCCGCGCCGGCCGCGACTACCTCGTCTACCTTTTGACGCTCACCCTGGGTGTCACGGTCTTCTATGCCTTTAACACCATCTCGATGCAGGTCGACATCGCCGGAATCGATGAAAAGGGCTTGGCGCAGGTAATGGGCAGCATGCTCGGCGACCTGACGTACTTTTTGGCCGGTGTCATGGCCTTTTTGATGGTGTATGCCAATAACTTCATCATGAAACGCCGCAAGAAGGAGTTTGGCCTGTACCAGGTGCTCGGCATGGGGCGCGGGCGCGTCGCCACGATTATGGCGCTCGAGACGGTGATCGTTTCGGTCGTGGCCTTTGTCGCCGGCATTGTGCTGGGTGTGGGGCTCTCCCAGCTCATGGCGTTCTTTACGGCCTCGCTCTTTAAGACACAGATCGCCAATTTCCACTTCTTTTTCTCGGTGCATGCGTTCAACCTGACCCTTGCTTGCATGCTCGTAATGTTTGTGCTCACGCTACTGCTGAACCTTCGCGCCGTGCGTCGTACCAAACTCATCGAGCTTATGGGTGCCGAGCGTCGCAACGAGAGCATCAAGACACGCAACCCCTGGATTGCGATTGCCATCTTTGCCGTGGGCGTGGCGCTTGTGGGCGTGGCCTATTACCGTCTGCTACGCTGTCTCTTATACACATCTCCGAGCCCAC
>USOF01000230.1 GCA_900556285.1 uncultured Collinsella sp.
CGGGGCCATCGTATAGATATCGCTTAAAAGCGCCGTCACTTCGGCGCTATCAATCACTCAAACACAAGGTAATACGCAGGTTGTGACCCTCAGAAGGGGAGGGCTGGGCCTGCTTGTGCAAAAGGAGGAAACATGTCAGCTGCAAACGAGAAGGTGGGGGGCGGCACTTACGATGTCGTTGCCATCACGGCATGTCCAACGGGCATTGCTCACACATTTATGGCGGCCAAAGGGTTGGAAGACCAGGCAGCCAAGATGGGCGTGAGCATTAAGGTCGAGACTCAGGGTTCGGGCGGCGCTAAAAATGTACTGACCGCGGCAGACATCGCTGGTGCCAAGGGTGTCATCATTGCGGCGGATAAAAATGTCGAGCTCGATCGCTTCGATGGCAAGCCGGTTTACTCCTGTGCGGTGACGCGTGGCATTAATGACGCCGAGGAACTTATCAATATTGCGCTTGCGGGCAATGCGCCTATTCATCATGTGTCCGGCGGCGCCGCGGTACAGGCGGCTGCCGAGGGCGAATCCGAGGGTTTGGGCCGCAGGGTCTATAAGGACCTGATGAACGGCGTTTCGCACATGCTCCCCTTTGTTGTTGGCGGCGGCATCCTCATGGCGCTTTCGTTCTTGCTGGACCAGGCGGGGCTGGGCACGAGCGCATACGGCCACAGCACTCCGGTCGCGGCCTTCTTTAACCTTGCGGGCAACCAGGCGTTCAACTTTATGCTCCCCATCCTTGCGGGCTATATTGCCATGTCCATTGCTGACCGTCCGGGCTTGGCCGCGGGCTTTGTGGGTGGCTGGATTGCAAAGCAGGGCTTTACGTTGGGCTATCTCACCACGGCAATGGATGCCGATGCCCAGGCTCAGCTTGTCTCTGCTGGCTTTTTGGGCGCGCTGCTGGTCGGTTTTGCCGCCGGCATTATCGTCAATGCGCTCAAGAAGGCTGCAAGCGTGCTACCCGAGTCGCTCGACGGTATCAAGCCCATGCTCATCTACCCCGTGCTGGGCATTCTCTTTACGAGTCTCTTTATGATGGCCGTTAACCCGATTATGGGCGTTATCAACACCGCCATTAGCGGCGCGCTCAACGGTCTTTCGGGCACGAGCATCGTTCTTTTGGGCATTATCTGCGCCGGCATGCAGGCGACCGACATGGGTGGTCCCATCAACAAGGCCGCATATGTCTTTGGCACCGCGGCCCTTGCCGAGCAAACGCTGCAGGGCAATATGATCATGGCTGCCGTCATGGCGGGCGGTATGGTACCGCCGCTGGTCATCGCGCTCTCCACGACGTTCTTTAAGAACCGCTGGACCGAGGCCGATCGCAAGGCAGGCCTGGTGAACTACATCATGGGTCTGTCGTTTATCACCGAGGGTGCCATTCCCTTTGCCGCGGCCGATCCGCTTCGCGTGTTGCCCGCCTGCATCCTGGGATCTGCGACCGCCGGCGGTCTGTCGATGCTCTTTGGTTGCGCGAGCCCCGCTCCGCACGGTGGCGCCTGGGTTATCGCGGTCATCACGAACCCGGTGCAGTACCTGTTGGCCCTTGCTATCGGCGCTGTGGTCGGCTGCTTGGTTCTGAGCTTCCTTAAGAAGCCTCTCGACAAGGCTGCCGAGTAGCGGGAGCGGAAGGGTCTTGCCAATGGAAAGGCGGCAACGTCCACCAGGGACGTTGCCGCCTTTTGCTGTTTGGGGATTTGTCTCGATCTGTAACAGGAAGAGAGGGATATGGGTTCCAGATGTTACAAGCTGAGATATTTTTCCTGGTGGTCCCATAACGTCTCAATCTGTAACAGGAAGGTCAAAATGCGGGCTCCAGATGTTACAGATCGAGATGATTTCTCCGGTGGGATCCGAATATCTCAATCTGTAACATCTTGGGCCGATTTTGCCGAGTTGTTGTTACAGATTGAGATTTTCCCTTGAGGAGGATTCGAATGTCTCGATCTGTAACAGATAGACCAGAAAATGGGTTCTAACTGTTACAGATCGAGACGTTTTGGGACCGCGGCTGAGCCATTGGGGCAAAACCACCACAAAGGTGCCTGTCCCCATTGTGGTGGTTTAGGGCTCCCAGGGGCAGGGGGCTTCGATGTGGATGTGCTCGCCGGTTACGGGATGCGTAAAGGACACGCTATGGGCATGGAGCATGAGGCCGCAGGGGCGCGGCGTTCCGTACAGGTCGTCGCCAACCAGGGGATGGCGCTCGCTTGCCAGATGCACACGGATTTGGTGCTTGCGGCCGGTGAGCAGCTCGACATCGATATACGAGCGCGTGGGCAGGCCACGACGGCTCTTAAGACGCTTGAGCACCTTCACGCGCGTCTGAGACGGCTTGCCGCTGGCACCGACGCGCATCTTGCGACTGTCGTGGCGGTCGCGGGCGATGGGCTTGTCGATGAGCTTTTCGTTCCAGTCGATTTTGCCCTCGGCAAGCGCCAGATAGTGCTTTTCGAAGGCGTGATCGATGACCATCTGATCAAAAGCAGGCTGCGTCTGTTTGTCGAGCGAAAACAGCACCACGCCGGTGGTGTTGCGGTCCAGGCGGTTGAGCGGCTGCATGTCAGTCGCGGCAAAACCGTCGCCCATGGCCAGCAGCAGGTCGCTGGCGTAGTCGGTAAGTGTACGCTCGCCGGTGCCGTCACCGTGGACGATCATGCCGGCGGGCTTATCGATGGCCATAAGCCAGGCGTCGCAGTAGAGGACTTGAGGTTCTTCGTTCACGTGTAAGCCTTTCGGTTAGCTGATTCCCACAAACATGCAGCCCGAGGTCGCCCCGCGTAGACGGGCGGCGGGCTTGCGGCCGGCCCGCGCTGCTTCGACGGCACGACGGACACGGGCGACGGCACGGCCCACCTCATCCGTCTCGAGCAGCGTTCCGTCCACCATGAGGCGACGCACGCCGGCATCGAGCAGCTGAGGCACCTGAGGCGTGAGGTCGATG
>USOF01000231.1 GCA_900556285.1 uncultured Collinsella sp.
CGGAATCGACCAGATCGTAGTCGTCCTTCTCGTCAAACTCCTGAACCAGCGTCAGGCTGCCCGTGGCAACCTTAAAGGCCTCGCGACCCTCGACGTCGATCTGCAGGTCGTGATAGCGCTGATGCGTCTCATAGTGAGCCTCGGCTTCGGGACGCGTCGTGGGAGCCATGACGTTCGCAAAGACCTTGTCGCCCAGAATCGGATGGCTGCCGACCTCGAGCTTCGCCGGATCGTTCTCCTCGAGCCAGTCGATCAGCACGTCGAGGCCCTTGAGCATTCCACGGTACTCCTCGATATCGCCCAATGCACCGTAAATCATCTAAATCCCCTCTCGGATCGTTTCTTTGGCGGCTACTCGGCAAACGCATTACCGACGCTGTTGCCACCCACATGCGTCTCGACCAGGGTAAGGTCGGGATTGAACACGACAGTGTCGGCGTCGCGCCCCGGCATAATGCTACTGCACTTGTCGTCGACATGAGCTGGCAACCGATGCCGGGGCCGCAGCACAAGCTCCTACAGCTCGGTCACGACAACGCCGTTGTAAACCTCGTCCCAACGATCCATAACCAAGTGGCCAGTCATGGGATCCATGGCATTGAGCTTGCCGCAGGTGTTGGCGGTACGCAGCACCGTCTCGTCGTCGGCTCCGGCTGCAATCGCATGTGCGAAGCCGGCAATGGTCGAATCGCCAGAGCCCGTAGCGTTAACGGCGGGGATATCGGGGGTCTTGGCGCGGAACGCACGGCCGTTATGGAAACCAACGGAGCCGGCAGCGCCCATGGATACGACGACCCAGGGGATATCGGAGAAGCGGGCGTCAGAGGCGAGCGCGGAACGGAGCTCGTCCACATCGTCGGTGGTAAAGCTCGTGCCCAGAAGGCCGTTAATTTCGGTCAGGTTAGGCTTAACCAGCTCAGGCTTGACCTCGGACTTGAGCGCAGCCTCGAGCGAGGCGCCCGAGGTATCGAGCAGCACCTTGGCGCCGGCGTTCTCTGCAATGCCCGTGATCTTGGCGTAGTAGTCCGCCTCGACGCCGCGGGGCAGCGAACCCGAGATGGTAACGACATCGGCCTTGCTCGCAAGCTCGGCGAACTTGGCGGTAAAGGTATCGAGTTCCTCGGGGGCAATCGTCGGGCCGCTTTCGAGCAACTCGGTCTGGTTGCCAGCATGAAGGATATTGAGACAGATGCGAGTCTCGCCCTTGATGGGCACAAAATCATTCTTAATGCCGTTGGCATCCATGAGCTCGGCCATATAGGCGCCCATATGACCACCAAGCAAGCCGGTTGCCACGACATCGTCGCCCAGCTGGCCCAGGACGCGGGCCACGTTGAGGCCCTTACCGCCGGCGGTCTTTTCGGGCGTCACGCGGTTGACGTCGTCGATAATGAGCTCATCGAGCTGATAGCGCGTATCGACGGACGGGTTCATCGTAACGGTGAGGATCATTTCTAGCTCCTTATCTCGCAGGCTCCTTATGCCTTGCAAAACGAATTGGCTACATGCGACTACAGAATCTCGATTGTGAACGAGCGCACGATGGTTTCTTTGGGCTTGGCGATAAGGCAGCCGCGCTTGTGCTCAAGCACGTCGTCCTCATCGGAGCAGGTCGAAAGACCGCCCCAGGGCTCAACTGCCACAAAATCACCCTCGGGCTTGCTCCACACAATGAGGTACGGGAAGCCCTCAAAGCTCAGGCGAACACCCTTGTCCTCGCCCTTTTTGGAAAGCGTGACCTGACGGCTCTCGAGCACGTCAAAGATGGTCTCCGCAAAATCGAAGAGCTCATGCGACAAAGGCAGCGTCTTTCCCACCATGGGGTTCTTGGAGCGCCTGTCCACATCAATCAAGCCAGTCGAGGGGACGGCAGTGCAAAGCTCAGCAGCTTCGTCCTTCTCAAAGCGCAGCTCGTAGTCCGTATAGGCCTCGCCCTCATCGAGCGGGCACCTAAAGCCGGGGTGTCCACCGATAAAGAAAGGCATGTCCTCGGTGCCCTCGTTGGTAACCTCATAGGAGACGCGCACGGCGGCGTCCTCGAGCATATAGCGGGCGACAAGCTTAAACGGATACGGATAATCGCTCAGCAGCGCGGCGTTATCCTCCGAAGCCAGGCACATCGCCAGCTCGTTCTCGCTCTGGCTCAGCAGCTTCCACTCCTGTTTGCGCGCAAACCCATGGCGGGCGAGCTTCACATGATGTCCGGCAAACGTCATGGCGCTGTTATCGCGCAAACCTCCGCAAATCGGGAAGCAAATCGGTGCCTGGCCGGACCACACGGCGGGATCGCCCTGCCACAAGTACTCGCGACCTCCAGCCTCAATCGAGGTAAACGAACCACCGGCCGTGGAGACCTTGATAGAAATCGAATCGTTGGAGAGAGCGTATTCCATTGTCCATCCTTTCGAACAACTGCTTTTTGCTCGCAAGAACCCGTCTCGGCCCTGACCAAAGGACAAACCCGCACGTTCATCGATGCGTCCGGTTTCCCAGGCATGCAACGGGGTACCATACAGACATTGATGCAATTACAGCTGAAAGGCCTTCTTATGCGAACCATCATCCTTTATGCCTCACGCCACCACGGCAATACGAAAAAGCTCGTGGACGCCATCGTTGAGGCACACCCCGAAATCGATACCCTCGACGTGAAGTCACTCGGTAAAAACGAGTACCCCGACCTGCACGAATACCATCTGATCGGCGTCGCCACGGGCATTTATTACTCCGAGATCGACAAAGATATGGCGCGCGTGCTCACGAACGTGCTGCAGCCGCAGGACAAGGTGTTTGGCCTTATGACCTACGGTGGCAAAAACAAGTGGTACGGCAAGGATATCGATGGCATCTGCCGCATGAGGCAGGCCATCTTTATGGGTGTCTACCTGTCTCTTATACACATCTCCGAGCCCACGAGACTCCTGCGCATCTCGTAT
>USOF01000232.1 GCA_900556285.1 uncultured Collinsella sp.
CGAGATGCTCAGGAGTCTCGTGGGCTCGGAGATGTGTATAAGAGACAGCATGTGCATATCGTCCCCAAGTACAAGAGCGACCCGTTTGAGTTTGGCGACGTGTTTGCCATGAACCCCGGTCGCGTCACGCTCGAGCCGGCCCAATACGACGAGGTCGCCCAGGCAATTATCGCCAACCTGTAAACCCCTTCGCCCCCCCCTCATAAGTTGCGGTGGAATACGGACTGTTTCGCGGCTTAGCTGGCTCAGATAGTCCGTATTTCACCGCAACTTATGAGGGGCGGGGGATGAGATAGTATTACGTGGTGGTATTCGACTAACCGAGGACTTATCCGAGGGCTTTATGGAACAGCACCAGCATTATCAGAGCCTGCAAGACCAGGCATACAACGCATTGCGCTCCAAGATCATCTATGCCGAGCTCAAGCCCGGCACGCGTCTTTCGGCGATTGGTCTGGAAAAAGAGACGGGAATCGGGCGTACACCCATCCGCGAGTCCTTTGTGCGCCTGCGCGAGCAAGAGCTGGTGGAAACGCGCCCCAAGAGCGGCACCTATGTCTCAAAAATTAGCATGGAGCGTGCCGAGAACGCTTGCTTTTTGCGCGAAAAGCTCGAGAGAAGTGTGCTGATCAAATGCTGCTCGGCTGCTACGCCCGAGCAAAAGCGCCGGCTTGAGCAGGTTCTCGCCGAGTCCGAGTCGCTCGACCATAGCGAAACGCGCCGCTTCTTTGACCTGGACAACTTGTTCCACGAGACATGTTTTGAGATTGCCGGCCGCCACATGCTGTGGGATTGGATGAAGAGCGTCAACACTCATTTTGAGCGGTACAACTGGCTTCGTGCGGTGTCGCAGGATTTGGATTGGGAGCCCATTCGTCGGCAGCATCGTCGAATCCTCGAGGCCATTAAAGAGGGCGATACCGACACAGCGAGCTATCTGGCAGAGACGCACCTGCATCTGATGCCCGAGGAGCAGGGCCCGGTCATCGCTCTGCATCCCGATTACTTTGAGTTGCCCAAAGACTCGTCCATCTAATCTATCCCCTCATACGTTGCGGTGAAATAGGGATTGTTTAGCAGCCCAGGTGGCGCAAGCAGTCCCTATTTCACCGCAACTGCGTTGGGGCGTGACCGAGGCATAAAAATGCGGTGCCGTTTGGAGGAACAGACCGGAAGCAAGGGGTCGATTCCTCCAGACGGCACCGCATTTGTTTTTGCGCTCTGGACTATGTTGGGGCAAAGATTCAGCCGAAGAAAAAGCGGCTCGGGGGCGTGTCGCTTCCGTCACGTTCTATCAGCATACAAGACGGTTTCGGTTCTTGTCCGTGACGGAAACGGCACGCTTCCGAGCCGCTTCAAAAATGGGGGCGCGGTCTGGGCGCCCCCAACGATAGAGAGCTAGGCCTAGGCGCGGACCTTCTTGACGACGTCCATGGCCTCGCGGGCGATCTGCTCGACCTTGGAGAAGTCGCCGTCGGCGAACAGGGCCGGCTTGACCATCCAGGTGCCGCCGCAGGCGATGATGGCAGAGGAGCTCAGATACTCCTCGACGTTAGCGGTGCTCACGCCGCCGGTGGGCATAAAGCGGTGACCGACAAACGGAGCGGCGAGGGCCTTGATGGTGTTGAGACCGCCGTACTGAGCTGCGGGGAAGAACTTGGTGACCTTGAGGCCCAGGTTGACGGCAGCGGTGACCTCGGAGGGGGTCACGGTGCCGGGCAGCACGGGCAGGTCGATGTCGATGCAGTGCTTGACGACAGCCTCGTTGTAGCCCGGGGAAACGATGAACTTGGCACCGGCGGCACGGGCCTGCTCAACCTGCTCGACGGTCAGGACGGTACCGGCACCGACGCACATCTCGGGCTCGGCCTCGGCCATAGCGGCGATGCACTCGGCGGCGCAAGCGGTGCGGAAGGTGACCTCGGCGGACTTCATGCCGGCGGCCATCAGGGCGTGGGCGAGCGGAGCGGCGTCCTCGACCTTGTCGAGCACGACGACCGGCACGATGCCCAGGGACTCAAGCGTGGTGTAGAACTGATCGAACATGATGTTCCTTTCGATGTGCGGCGCGCGAGTGCGCGTAATTGCTAAAGAAGATTGGCCATGAGCCGGTTCCGGATTGGTTATCGGAGGCACTGCTTGGGTCACAAGCAATTTCGGAACCGGCTACGAGGCCAGTCGTGAAGGAATGCCAGGCAGAGCCGGAATGGGACTAAGTGGTTCTACCTGGCCGGAGAAATCGGGGAGCGGGCTGCAGAGGTATGGGTATGGGAAACTGCAGCCCGCGGAATGGGGAACGAATTAACGGGCGACGCGGGTGCCACCGTCGGCGGCGTTGGCCACGGCAGCGATCTCGTCGGCGGTCACCAGGTTGGAATCGCCCTTGATGGTGAGCTTGAGGATCGAGGCCGCGATGGCGTAGTTGACGGCGTCCTGCGGATCGAAGTCGTTGATGAGGGCGTGGACGAGGCCGGCGTTGAAAGCGTCGCCGGCGGCAACGCCCTCGAGCACGTGCACGTCGTGAGCAGGGGAGAACCAGTGCTCACCGCTCTCGGCGTCATAAAGCATGCCCATCCAGATGGAGCGCTCGACGCAGGAGATGTTGCGGACGACCGAGGCGACCTTCTTGCAGCCGTACTCGGCGCAGATCTGACGGGCCATCTCGACGTAGGTGTCGCGCTCCTCGATGCCGTGGGCAAGGGAGCCGGAGACGCAGGTCATGCCGAGGCCGGCAGGTGCGTCCTCGTCATTGGCGATGCAGATGTCGACGAGCGGCAGGAGCCCCTTCATGGTTGCCTGCGACTTCTCGGGCGACCACATCTTGCCGCGGTAGTTAACGTCGCACACGGTGGTGATGCCCTTGGCGCGGCAAGCGGTGAGAGCATCCTTGCAGGCGGCAGCCATCTCGTCGGAGCTGTCTCTTATACACA
>USOF01000233.1 GCA_900556285.1 uncultured Collinsella sp.
CGCGTAAGATCGTCGGCAGCGTCAGATGTGTATAAGAGACAGGTGCAAAAAGACCGGCACCTCTCGCCCGCACAGGAACGGCACGCCCACAAAGGCCGGGTGCACCCCTGACCATGCGCCACAGGTGAGTACCGCATCGCCCTTTTCCTCCGCCTCGTTAAAGAGCGCAAAGTCAAAGCTATCCACATCGATCACGTCCACGCCGCCGTCGGCCAAAAGGTCGATGCGTAGGCTGTCCATCGCATCGTTGCCGTGACGGAGCACGCGCAGGCGCATGCCCTCTAGGTCGGCAACCGTAATGCGATTCTTGCGCGCCAGCGGGCTCGCGCGCGGCAGGTCGATATAAAACGGTACGTTAACGATGTGGAGCTTTTGGCAAGCGTCGCCCCAGCGTGGGGTAGAAAAACTCGACTGCACCACATCGACCTCGCGGCCCAAGCTGCGCATGACGGTCTCGCGCTCGTCGTAGAGGTCACTTACCGGCACGATCTCAAATCGTAGCGACGGTTCCAGATCGTGGATGCCCGACCACATCGACAGCGTCTGGCGTCCTGGGCACATCATTGACACGCCCAGGCGCACGGCACCACCATCGCCCGCCGCGCGTCGGGCACGGCGCAGCGCGTCCTCGGACTGCCGCATGATCGAGCGCGCGTCGTCCACCAGCAGTGCGCCGGCCGGCGTCACCTTGACGCCCGAGTGCGAGCGCTCGAACAACGTGATGCCGAACTCGGCCTCGAAGCCCGACACCTGCTTGACGAGCGCCGGGGTCGACACGCGCAATTTTGCCGCCGCACGCGAGAAGCTTCCCAGCTCCGCGGCGGCCGATATGGCCTCGAGTCGTCGATCGTACACGTCAATCTCCCGTTTCCAGACGCATGGCAATGAACTGCCGAAGGGGGTCGTTTTGGCAGGTCACGCGCTCAATTGAGAAAAAACTGCATCGCACAGTATAAACCTACGGTTAACGCCATTCTAACAAATATGCAATTCACCTGCGCAAATGCAAAGCATACGATAACCAGCGAAAACCACGTGGGTCGGTTAATGGGAGCGACCCACCGGGAGGCACAAGAAGGGAAGTTCCTATGAGCAATTGGCTTAAGCTCGAGGGCGATGTCTGCGCCGTGACTGGCGCGCTCGGCGGTATGGGCGTCGCGATTTGCCGCGAGTTCGCCCGCAACGGCGCCAACGTCGTCCTGCTCGACCTGGACGAGGAAAAGGTCAAGGCCGCAGCCGCCGACCTCGCCGCCGAGTTTGGAATCCACGCCGAGGGCTACAAGATGAACGCCACCGACGAGGCCGAGGTTCAGGCCGCCGTCGATGCCACCATCGCCGACTTCGGCGGTGTCGACGTCCTCGTCAACACCGCCGGTATCCTGCGCTTCGCCGCCATGGAGGACCTGCCGCTCTCCGACTGGAACGAGGTCATCAACGTCAACCTCACTGGCTACTTCATCACCTCGCAGCGCTTTGGTCGCGAAATGATCAAGGCCGGCCAGGGTCGCCTGGTGCACATCTCGACCGTCGCCAGCCACTCTCCCGAGACGTTCTCGGGCGTGTACAGCTCCACCAAGGCCGGCGTCAACATGATGTCCAAGATGCTCGCCGCCGAATGGGGCCCCTACGGCGTGCGCTCCAACTGCGTCGAGCCCTGCTTCGTTAAGACCCCGATGTCGGCCAACTTCTACGCCGACCCCGAGGTCGAAAAGAGCCGCAGCCGTCTGATCGCCACGCGCCGCATCGGCGAGGTTAGCGATATCGCCAACGCCGTCATGTTCCTGGCGTCCACGCGCTCGGACTTTACCACCGGCGACGCCATCAAGGTCGACGGCGGCTTCTCCAACATGATGGGCGACCTCACCGCCAAGCCCGGCGGCCGTCGCGCCTATGCCGACAACTACCTTAAGAACAAGGGTGTCGAGCTCTGGTCCGATGAGTCCGGCGTCGCCAAGCCGACTGACCAGTAAACCAACCTGACAGGGAGGCCCCGCGGACACGCCCGCTCCTCCCCCGTATCGATTAGAAAGAGTCCAATGGCTTCCACCAACTCCAACAAGGGTCGCGCCGTCGTGCTTTCCGCCGCGTGCGTCACCATGTTCTTCATTAGCTCCATCGCGCTGTATTCCGTCGTGAGCAAGAATCTGCTCGCCGTCTACCCCGAGTGGTCGAGTGCCCTTACCTGGGCTTTCCCCGTCTTTCAGACCATCATGGCCGTAACGGGCATCTTCGCCGGCCGCATCTCCGATAAGATCGGCCCGCGCAACGTCGTGATCGCCGCCGCCGTGTGCTACGGCCTGGGCTGGTTCATGTCCGGCACCGTCACCGAGCCGTGGCAGTTCTACCTGTGGTTCTCGCTCGTCGCCGCCATCGGCAACGGCCTGGGCTACAACCCGGCGCTCACCACCGGCCAAAAGTGGTTCATCGACAAGAAGGGCCTTGCCTCCGGCATCACCCTGGCCGCTTCGACCGCCGGCCCCGCCGTGCTGTCCCCGGTGCTCGCCTCGCTGCTCATCCCGAGCCTGGGCATCTTTGGCGCCCTCAAGGCACTCGGCGTCATCTTCTTTGTGACGATCGCCGCCTCCGCCCTGTTCCTGAAGGCCCCCGAGGCCGGTTGGCTGCCCGAGGGCTTCGAGGCCCCCAAGGGCGGTGCACATGCCGGCACCTTCGGCGACCTCACCCCGGGCGAGATGGTCAAGACCCCGCGCTTCTGGGTCCTCATCGTCACCTTCGCCTTTGCCGCCACCGCGGGCACCCTGCTCGTGGGCAAGGTTGCCTCCATCGCCGCCGTCCAGCTCTTCGCCGACCCCACGAGCGCCGCGGCCGTCGCCCTCGGCGGTGTGGTGGTCTCCGTCAACACCTGCGCCAACCTGGTTGGCCGTCTGTCCTTTGGCCAGATCATCGACAAGCTCGGCGCCTATAAGT
>USOF01000234.1 GCA_900556285.1 uncultured Collinsella sp.
CGTTGCCGCGCCCCCGCAGTGCCCGCTTCCCCCGAGAACAATTATCAGTGCAGGTAGACGAGTTGCTAATTTTTTATAAACCAGCGCGTGGTCGGACATAGTGGGTTCATCGTAGTAATTCGGCATAGTTTTGTTATGTCACCAATTCGGTGGCATCGAAAAGAAGGATTTAGGCATGAAGCAGCGCCCGTCGGCGGTGGTGCCAGCGGGCGCTGCTGTGTGATATGTCGCGTTGTGGGTTTAGTGCCTCATAAAGTGGTACTCGATCACATTGCTGTAGGGGTGACCCGGGCCCACAATGCCCTGCGGGAACAGCGGCTGGTGCGGCGTGTCGGGGTACATCTCGGCCTCGAGGGCAAAGCCGGCGCCCCAACCATAGTTGGCATCGTCCTTGGCGTGCTCGTCGCCCAGCCAGTTGCCGGTGTAGAGCTGCACGCCCGGGGCAGTGGTGTAGTAGTCCAGCTCGCGGCCGGTCCACATCTCCTCGACGTGCATCGCGCGGCGGAGATTGCGGCCGTACTGATAGCCATCGATGCACAGACAGTGATCGTAGCCACGGGCCTGCTTAATCTGCGGGTCGTCGGCCTCCATGCCGGGAGCGACGGGGCGCAGCTCGCGAAAGTCAAACGGTGTTCCCTCGACCGGAGCGATCTCGCCGGTGGGGATATTCTGCTCGTTGATGGGCAGGTAGTGGGCAGCGTTGGCAACAAAGAAGTGCTCGCAGTCCATGCCGGCGTTATGGCCGGCAAGGTTAAAGTATGTGTGGTTGGTCATGGACACGTACGTGGCGCGGTCGCTCTCGCAGCCATATTCGATGCGAAAGACGCCGGTGCGCGTCACGGTAAACACGGCCGTAAAGGTGCGGTTGCCGGGGAGACCCAGCTCGCCATCCTCAAGCGAGGTGGTCATGCGAACGGCGTTGTGAGTCTCGTCGAGTTCAACGTCCCACACGCGCTTGTGCAGACCATGCTCAAGGTCGCTGTGCAGGTTGTTGGCGCCTTCGTTGGCCGGCATATGCCAGTCCGTGCCAGCGATAGTGATCGTGGCACCTGCAGTGCGGTTGGCCACGGGGCCGATGGTCGCGCCAAAGCAGGCGGGGTTGTCAAAGTAATCCTCGAGCTTATCGAAGCCCAGCACCACATCGCGCACGTTGCCGGGAATGTCGGGCACATCGATACCCAGCACGGTGGCGCCATAGTCCATAATGCGAACGCAGATCTCGGGCCCGTTGAGGGTGTAACGATGAACGGGGGTACCGCACGGCGCGGTGCCGAAAAGCTCGGAAGTGATCATTTGGTTCCTAACATCGAGGTATTTCCGACAAACTGTAGCGCGAACACGCGAGATTATCACTACACCCCACTAAAGCAGGGGGTATTTTTCTCAAAAAAGTGATGATTGGAGCTGTGCGGGCGTTCATTTTTGACGCGCACGGGTCTGATACAATTTGTTCGTTACTGTTTGAATGATATGCACGCATAGAACGGCGAGGATTCATCGTGATTAAGGCAGAGCGACAGGATAGGGTTCGCCAGCTGCTCGATGAGCAGGGCACGGTTTCGGTTAAGGAGATTTCGGATGCGTTAGGTGTCTCGGACATGACGATCCGTCGCGACCTTGAGGAGCTTGCGAGCCTAGGCGAGATCGAGCGCGTGCACGGCGGCGCTCGTAGTGCGCAGAGTCGCCCGCACGCTATGTTGCGCCATGAGTATTCGCACAGTGAAAAGCGCACTAAGCATGCCGAGGAAAAGCTGCAGATCGCGCGCCGCGCCGTTGGGCTCATCGAGGAGGGCTCGACCATCTTTTTGGGGACGGGCACTACAGTTGAGCAGATGGCCTCGATGCTGCCGGCGTGCCGCCTACGCATCGTGACTAATTCGCTTTCGGTGTTTAATCTGCTCGAGGCGCGCGAAGACTGCGACCTGTGTCTCGTGGGCGGTATGTACCGTCGCCGCACTGCCGCCTTTGTGGGCCCCACGGCCGAGGACACCTTGCGCGCACTGGGGATCGACGCAGCCTTTATCGGCGCAAACGGCATTCTGGACGGCGACGTGTCTACGTCTAACATGGAAGAGGGCCGCATCCAGCAGCTCGCCTTTAGCAAGGCCGATTCACGCTACCTCATCGCCGACTCCAGCAAGATCGGCAAGCGCGACTTCTACACCTTCTGCCGCCTGGACAGTTTGGACGCCGTGGTGTGCGAGCCGGGTATCGCCGCCGAGGATCGTGTCGCCATCGAGGAGCACACGCAGGTCATTTGCTAGCTAGCGCTACGGGATTGCCAACAGGCGATGCGGGAGGACTTTTACCTCCTGTCATTGTGGGGAATCAACGCGTGAGCGCTACGCGATATGACGCGTAAATGAGGACTCCACTATCAAATTGTCTCAACCTGTGATATCTAGGCGGCCAAAAGCGAGTCAGATGTTACAGATCGAGATTTTTGGCTCGGCCTATTCCGTTTGTCTCGATCTGTAACAGCTAGGACCGAAAAATTCAGCTAGTTGTTACAGATTGAGATTGAGAGGATTGACCTGTGCATTCATCTCAACCTGTAACATCTAGACGTCCAAAACCGGTCTAAGTGTTACAGATTGAGACAATTCGGCGGGGTCTACCTTGTTTGTCTCGATCTGTAACGGTTAGGACTTAAAAACTCGGCTACGTGTTACAGATCGAGACAAAAGAAAAAGAACATTAGGACTTGAAAATAAAGTTTTGATAAGGGATTCGCCCAGTTAAGACGGTGCGGCAGACAATTGAGATTAGTTTGCCTCCGGAGTCGTAAGCATAATGAGTCAGTTCGATGACCGGAAGTTTTGCAACACCATAATTACTGGCTTCGGAATCGCTAAGCTGACGTGCTCTATAGCCTGTCTCTTATACACATCTCCGAGCCCACGAGACTCCTGAGCATCTCG
>USOF01000235.1 GCA_900556285.1 uncultured Collinsella sp.
CGCCGGTGAAGCCGCCCTTGGCAGCTGCGCGGGTGCCGCTCTCGATGTCCTCTTTGACCTCGTAGCCGGGCTCGCGCAGGTGGACGTGCATGTCCACCAGGCCAGGGACAAGGTACTTACCGGAAAGGTCGCGGACCTCGGCTCCCTCGGCGGCGAGGTTCTCGCCGACCTCGGCGATCTTGTCGCCGTCGATCAGGACGTCAACGACACCGTCAAGCTCGACGGACGGGTCGACGACGTGGGCATTCTTAAGAAGCAAGGCCATTATCGGCACCTCCAAGCAGCAGATACAGGATAGCCATACGCACGCAGATACCGGCGTAGACCTGCTCCAGGATGACGGAGCGTTGCGGGTGGTCGGCCATATAGGAGTCGAACTCGACGCCGCGGTTGATGGGGCCCGGGTGGCAAATGATCGCGTCGGGCTTCATGAGCTTCTCACGGTCCTTGGTCAGGCCGAAGAGCTTGTGGTACTCGCGAATGGTCGGGAACGGGGCACCCTCGAGGCGCTCCTGCTGTACACGCAGCATGTAGACGACGTCCAGCTCGGGCAGGACGGAATCGAGGTCGCTCGTCACGTGGTCGCAGCCCAGAACCTCGGGTGCCGGCGGCAGCAGCGTGCCGGGGGCGACGGCGTAGGTCTCGCAGCCCATGATCTTCAACGCAGGAATCAGCGAGCCGCAAACGCGGGAGTGGGCGATGTCACCGACAACGGCGACCTTCAGACCGTGGAAGTCACCCTTGTGCTCCCAGATGGTGTACAGGTCGAGCAGAGCCTGCGTGGGGTGGTTGTGCTTACCGTCACCGGCGCAGATAACACTCGCGGGCGAATTCTGCGTGACGATGTAGGGAGCACCGGCATGCTTGTCGCGCACGACGATGCAGTCGATCTTGTAGGCGTTGAGGGTCTCGACGGTATCGACGAGGCTCTCGCCCTTGACCGTGGAGGTCGAGGAGCCACCGAAATTGAGGCTGTCGGCCGAAAGACGCTTCTCGGCGAGCTCGAAGGAGCTGCGGGTACGCGTCGAGGGCTCATTGAACATGTTGACGATGGTCTTGCCCTTGAGCGTGGGAACCTTCTTGATGGCACGCTCGTTGACCTCGGAGAACGCCTTGGCGGTCTCGAGGATGAGCTTGATGTCCTCTTCGGAGTACTCGGTAATGTCGATCAGGTGCTTATGGTTGAACGCCACGGTACTACTCACCTCCCAGCGGCGCGGAGCCCACGTGGGAACCCGGCGCGACGTCGTTGATCTCGACGGCGGTACGGCCGTCGACTTCCTTCATATATAGGTGCACGTTCTCCTCGTGCGACGAGGGAACGTTCTTGCCGACAAAGTCCGGCGAGATAGGGAGCTCGCGGTGACCGCGGTCAACGAGAACTGCCAGCTCGACTCGGCTCGGACGGCCCAGGTCCATAACGGCGTCCAGAGCGGCGCGGATGGTGCGACCCGTGTACAGGATGTCGTCCACCAGCACGACGCGCTTGCCGTCGACGCTGAAGGGAATGTTGGTAGCGTGGATCGCGGGAGCGAAATTGGTCGCATAGTCATCGCGATAGAAGCTGATGTCCAGGCTGCCGAGCGGAACGTCGACACCCTCGATCTCCTTGATCGCCTCGGCGAGCTTCTTTGCCAGAAGGTCGCCGCGCGTGACGATGCCGACCAGAGCGAGGTCTTCACAGCCCTCGTTGCGCTCGAGGATCTCGTGCGCGATGCGGGTCATCGCTCGGTTGACGGCGGTCTCGTCCATGATGACCGCCTTGGGGGAAGTCGTGCCCATCGATCTCCTTCCTCACATGTCTTGACTGCTGACACAGTCAAAAAAATAGATGCCCGACCGCTCAAAGCGAACCAGACACCCACAGGAAGTACTGCTCATTGACAGCTATGTAATTCCATGTGGGTATCTCGTACCCCTTTAATGGTCAAGGCATAGTGTAGCCAACCTCGGGCTCAAATGCGAGCATAAATACTAGTCAATCCGTAAACGGAGCCAATAGCTCCATAAACCTATATATATTTGTGGGACGCGCTTGAAAACCTTGTTGCGAGCTGGCATAATCCCCTCTGCCGCACGCAAATCGGATCTACGTCCAGGGCCGTAGCGTGGGCACTATCGCCAAAAGAGGAATATCTCTGTGTAGATTGCGCACAGAGACATGCTTCTGTGCTATAGTTCAGGCTTGTTTGTTAACGCGACATGTTCGTTTGTCGCCCAAGGAGGGTCAGTTATGTCCAAAGTTTGCGAAGTTTGCGGTAAGCACCCCGTTGCCGGTCGCTCCATCAGCCACTCTCACCGCGTCACCAACCGTACGTTCCGTCCGAACATCCAGCGCGTGTACGTTGTTGTCAACGGTCATCGTCGCAAGATGAACGTGTGCACCAGCTGCCTCAAGGCCGCCAAGGTGGCTCGCTCCTAAGGTCTCCCCTTTTTGGACAAACGTTTGCTTGCAAGCAAAGGCTCCCTGTTGATTTCAGGGAGCCTTTTTTCGTAACTATGCTAATTGGACACCGAACCGCATGGCCACCTAAACATAGTCCTTCCCTTGCTGCGAACCTAATATATGAATGGATTCAGCGAATCATTATTTGTTAGCACTGCAAGAGCAAGGAATTCGAATTATGAACACCGTATGGCCGGACTCGCTCGTCGCCGTGATGTCGCCCCCATGCGCTGCGACGATCTCCTTTGAAATGGCAAGGCCAAGCCCGGCACCCCCGCGACCAGTCGAGCGAGCCCCATCGACGCGGTAGAACTTCTCGAATATATGGACAAGGTGTTCCGGAGAGATTTCTCGTCCCGTATCCTCGACCGCAAACACAACCGATTCGCCCTCGATGTGAACATTAAGCAAAACCTCTGTTGAAGGGTTCGCAAACGCCACGGCGTTCTTGAGTA
>USOF01000236.1 GCA_900556285.1 uncultured Collinsella sp.
TGATCTCGGCCTTGGCGGTCTGGGCGGCGAGGCGGCTGACGTCCTTGGGCGTGACGTCGATCTCCTCGTACTCGGTGAAGTTGCCCTCCTCGTCCATGGAATCGTCGATCGGCTCCAGGCGGTAGACGTAGATCTTGCCGGTGGTACGGTCGATGGTCACCTTGGCGCCCCACTCAAGATGCAGGATCTCGGCATAGCTCTTGGCGAGCGACTGCTCCAGGCGGTCGATCAGGTAGAGCTGGTCGATGTGCTTCTCCTGGCAAAGCTCCATCAGGGCGGACATCATGTCGGATGCTGCCATCTTACTTTCCTTCCTTCGCGGGCTTGAAGTCGTAGGTGGGCTTCAACTTGCACTTTTTAACATCAGAAAAATCGAGGGTAACGGACTCGCCGTCCTCGAGCTCGAGGGTCACGTTCGTCTCGGTGGCGGCGGCAATCTTGCCGGCGTACTTGCGACGGCCCTCGGTGGCGGTGGAGGTGAGCTCGCAGTCCTCGCCCACAAAACGGGCAAAGTCTCGCGGGCGGCGCAGCGGGCGCGCCATACCCGGGCTCGACACCTCGAGCGTATAGCTCGAAGAGATGGGGTCGAGCTCCTCAATCACATCGCCGACCCACTTGGTGTTGGCCGTGACGTCGTTGAGCGACAGGCTCTGGCCCTCGGCACCCTCGATACGTACGCGCACGCAGGGGGCCTTGGTGGCACCCACGAGCTCGACGTCGACGATGTCGACATCGTGCTGGGGAGCGACGGCCTCGAGCGCGTCGATGATCGCCTGCTCGGTCTTAGTCTTGACCATTGCGGCACCTCCATCCATACAAAAAAGAAGCAGGGCCGAAACCCCACTTCTTTCAATTAAAACTTCATTTGCAAGTAAACTATACCAATAGCTGCGAAAACGTGCAAGCACAGTACGAATCTGCAGGTCAGCGTGCGCACAGCTTCTCCACAAGAATAGGATAATTGGACTAAAGACTCCATGAGGCAAGCGTCCGAGGGTCCCAAAACGGGCCATGCGTCCCAATCCACAGGCCCGTTCGGACCCCAAGGGCATTCCTCCCCGAGCCCCTATCGATCAGGCTTACGTTAAGGGGCATTCTGCAACAAGCCAGCCAGCAAGTCGCGCAACGACGAACCTTTCCAAATCCTCTACGGCAAGGAGGCACCCATGAAACGCCTAGGCACCCTCTGCATGACTGCGTTCGCCATCGCAACGTGCTCGTTGGCCCTCGTGGGCTGTGGCAAAACGAACAGCAAAACCGGAACATGCGAACCGGATCCTGGCAGTACCAAAGCCATCGAGAAAACCGAACCCCCGACGAGCTTCGACAAAATAAACGAAGACATCGTCGATCCCCAGGGCCTGGGTCCCGATTCCCAAGAACAGTTCCCCATCGACCTTGAGGCGGACGAGAACGTCCATGTTACCTGCGTGGGCAAGGACACCGACGGCTACGGGGACGCCGCGCTCGTCTTTACGGTGTCCAACAACACCGGTGTCGACATGATGTTTGGCGATGTAGACTCCTATGCCTACGTCAACGGCGTGATCCGCGACGTACGCATGCGCCAACCGGTCGCCGCTGGAGAGGAAACGCGCGCCATGCTCACCTTTATGGGCACCTTCGACGATCCGAACTTTGATGTGAACAACGACCTCAACGACATCTACCTCAACATTTGGATGTTCGAAGAGGCAACGGGCAACGTTTACTTTAGGGACCTGGTACACATCCCGTAGAAGACGGTGCGACGCACTGACTAAGCAGGGCATAAAACACAAGACGAGGGACGACCCAACTGGATCGCCCCTCGTTTATTGCATGTCAGCTTTGCGCGCAGTGCTTACTTGACCACCAGGTTGACCAGCTTGCCGGGCACGCAGATGGCCTTGACGACCGTCTTGCCCTCGAGCCACTTGGCGACGGCGACCTCGGCGGCAGCCTGCATATCCTCATTGGAGGCATCGCGGGCCACGTCGACGCGGCCGCGGACCTTACCGAGCACCTGGACCACGATCTGCACCGTGTCCTCAACGGACTCGGCCAGGTCGAACTCGGGCCAGGCGGCGGTGTAGGCGTTGCCCTCGCAGCCGAGGGCCTCGTGCCACAGCTCGTCGGCCCAAAACGGACAGATGGGCGCCAGGACGCTCACGATATCCTTAGCCACGCCGTAGCACAGCGCTTTGTCACGGGAAGCGCCCTCAGTGGCATTGAGGTAAGCGCTCGCCGCATTGACGAACTCCATGACGGCCGAGATGGCGGTGTTGAACTGGCCGCGATCGAAGTCCTCGGTGCACTTGGCGATAGTGCGGTGACGCTCGCGATAGAGCTTCATCGCAACCTCATCGAGCGCGGACTTGTCGAAGGCCACGTTGGCGTCGCCGGACTGGACGAGCTGCCAAACGATACGCCAAGCGCGCTTGATGAAGCGGTTGGCGCCCTCAATGGCCTTGGGATCCCAGTCGAAGTCCTTCTCGGGCGGGGCGATAAACAAGATCGCCAGACGCATGGTGTCGGCGCCGTAAGGTTCGATGACCGAGCTCGGGGGCACGACGTTGCCCTTGGACTTGGACATGGTGTCGCCGTTCTCGTCCTTGACCATGCCCTGGCACAGCAGGTTGGTGAAGGGCTCGTCCACGCTCAGCAGGCCCAGGTCGCGCAGTGCCTTGGTAAAGAAACGGCTGTAGAGCAGGTGCAGAATGGCGTGCTCGATGCCGCCGATGTAGTTATCGACGGGCATCCAACGATCGGCGGCTTCCTTGGAGAAGGGCAGCTCGGTGTTGTGCGGGTCGGTATAGCGCAGGTAGTACCAGCTGGAGCAGGTAAAGGTGTCCATGGTATCGGTCTCGCGCTTGGCCGGGCGGCCGCAGACCGGGCAGGTAGTCTCATAGAACTC
>USOF01000237.1 GCA_900556285.1 uncultured Collinsella sp.
TCTCGTGGGCTCGGAGATGTGTATAAGAGACAGCACGCATACACCGCGACCAAAGCCGGTAGCCGCATGACGGCGACGCGGCTTAAGCGAATCCATCATCGTGGCGAGCTTAAAGAACACCGAGCAGGTAAAGACTATGATGACCGACAAAATAACCATCTGGCTGATGGACAGGTTGGCGATAGACAGCAGTTCAGGGAACCCGATAACACCCACCAGGATGCCGGCGACTACAAACACAAAGAGCACCACGCGCAGGGGTGTGAGAGGCTGCGAGATGCGCCAGATCAGACTGACGCTCGCCGCGCACGACGTAAGCAGGCACATCGTAGACAGAGTGAGCTGGCTAAAGCCAAACACGCGCGCCACAAAGATATCGAGCGCCGCGGCCAAAATGACCGCAATCGACGCCGGCAGCGCACGCTTGAGCACATTCGTCAGGAACGATCCTTTCACGCGAGCGTTGTTAGGCTCCAGGCCCAGCACAAAGCCCGGCGCGCCGATGCAGAGGAAGTTGATGAGCGTCATCTGGATGGGCTCGAAGGGGTACGGCGGCAGCGCGATGCACAGCGCCGCCAGGCCCATCGAGAACAGCGTCTTGGTCAGGAACAGCGAAGCCGAACGCTGCAGGTTGTTGATGGAGCGACGACCCTCGGCCACCACGGCGGGCATCGAGGCAAAGTCGTTATCGACCAGCACGATCTCGGCCACGTTGCGCGCGGCATCGGAGCCGGCCGCCATGGCGACGGAGCAGTCGGCCTCCTTGAGCGCCAGCACGTCGTTGACGCCGTCGCCGGTCATGGCCACGGTGTGCCCGCGGCGCTTAAGCGCCTGCACGAGCTCGCGCTTCTGCTGCGGGGTCACACGACCAAAGACATGATAGCGGTCCACTGCGGCATCGAGCTTGGCCGGCGTATCGAGCGTCGTGGCGTCCACATAAGCGTCCGCCCCCGGCACGCCCACCACGCGCGCAATCGACGACACCGTACGCGGGTCGTCGCCACTGATCACGTTGAGGGTCACGCCCTGCTCGTTAAAGTAGCCGATGGTCTCGGCAGCCGAGGTACGGATCTCGTCACGGATGGTCACAAAGCCCACGGGCTCGGCCTCGCCCACCATATCGCCGTCGGGCGTAAAGCCGTCCACGCGCGCCACCACGAGCACACGGCAGGTGTCGGCAAGCTCGGCCACACGGTTCTCGACCCGCGCAAAGGCACGGTCCGACAGCACAAACTGCGCCGCGCCCATCACATAGGAGCCCTGCGCAAACGAGGCGCCGCTCCACTTTTTGGACGACGAGAACGGAATAACCGACAGCGGCTCGGACACCTCGACCGGGCGGTCGACGTAATAGTTGAGCAGCGCCTGGCAGGTCTCGTTGGCATCGGCCGAAGTCGCACGTGCCACGTTGGCGAGTGCGAAGTCGAGCACCGTGGTATCGACGGGAACGGCAGCGTCGCTCTCCCCCACGCCCATGCCCTCGATCGGCAACGGATAGGTTCCCTCGACCTCCATGCGGCCCGACGTGATGGTGCCCGTCTTGTCCAGGCACAGCACGTCGACGCGAGCGAGCGTCTCGATGCAGTAGAGCTGCTGTGCCAGCACCTTGCGGCGCGCCAGGCGCACCGTGGCGATAGCGAGCACCGACGAGGTCAGCAGCACCAGGCCCTGCGGGATCATGCCCAGCAGGGCGCCCACCGTGGACAGCAGCGCCGACGAAGGCACATGACCAGCCAACAGCTCGGAGAAGCACCACGAAATCGCGCTATCGCCCGGGGTTCCCGCGGCATCCCACAGCTCGCTCACGCTCGAGGCAAACAGCGCCAAACCGAGCGGGATCATGATGATGCTCGCAAAACGCACGATGGCGTTGAGCGCGTTCATGATCTCGGAATTGACCTTTTTAACGTACTTGGCCTCGTTATTAATTTTGGCCACATAGTTGTCGGCGCCAACATGGATCACGCGGGCGCGCAGCAGGCCCGAGTCGATAAAGCTACCGCTCATGAGCTCGGAGCCGGGCTGCTTTTTAATAAGGTCACTCTCGCCCGTCAGCAGGCTCTCGTTCACGAGCGCCTCGCCCGAAACCACCACGGCGTCGGCGGGGATCTGGTCGCCGCGCCCCAGGCGAATGATGTCATCGAGCACGATCTGGTCCAGGTCGAGCTCCACCTCGGCACCGTCACGCACCGCGATGGCCTTCTTGGAGGTCAGCAGCGTGAGCTTATCGACCATCTTCTTGGAGCGCATGGACTGAACGACGCCGATAGCGGTATTGAGGAACACCACGAACAGGAACGTCAGGTTCTTAAACGAACCGGTCAAGATGACCAGGAACGCCAAGATCACGTTGATCAAATTGAACAGCGTGCAGAGATTTTCGATGATGAGCTCTTTGACCGACTTAGTCTTGAGCTCCATGTTGCGGTTGATCTTACCGGCGGCGATGCGCTCCTCGACCTCGGCGGTCGAAAGTCCGCGCTCGATATCCGTTGCTGCCATACCACGTCCCATCACGTCGCGTCGGTATAAGAAAAACCGCCCGGACCATGCGAGGTTCGGACGGTCTTACGTTCGATGGTGCCCCATGTTGGATTCGAACCAACGGCCTTCTGCTCCGGAGGCAGACGCTCTAATCCCCTGAGCTAATAGGGCCAACGTTTGGCATTATACCCAAGTGCACCACGGGCTATCAAAATAAAAGAAAAAGCTTTGCAATTCCGAGGAAGACGCGGCGCAACGGCTCACTTTAGAAGGTAAAAGCGAGTCAGATAGTATAAACTCACATGCACCATATATACGGCTCGCGATGCGGGCCGTTTTTGCAAGGGTTATCCATCTGTCTCTTATACACATCTGACGCTGCCGACGATCT
>USOF01000238.1 GCA_900556285.1 uncultured Collinsella sp.
CCTGACGCATACCGCGCTCGTCGACGATCTTGTTGGGGTCGTCGCCGGTCTGGGCCATGGCCTCAAAGACCTCGTGCGCCTGGTTGGAGCTGATGGCATCGGTCGCCAGCAGCTTGGCAAGGGCTGCCACCTGAGCCGGCGCGATGCCGGACTCGGTGAGCGACACACCCGCGCCCTTAAGGTAGGCGATCATCTCGTTCACCAGCAGGTTTGCGACCGTCTGGGCCTCCTTGCCAGCCATGCCGGCAGCGGCCGCCTCAAAGAACTCGGCAAACTCGGGGTCGCCGGCAATCTGCTCGGCGTCGGCCGTCTTAATGCCAAAGTCGGCTTCAAAACGGACGCGCTTGGCATCGGGCAGCTCAGGGATCTCGCCACGGCAGCGGTCGATGAACTCGTCATCCAGATCAAACGGCGCCAGGTCGGGATCGGGGAACAGGCGATAGTCGTCGGCCGTTTCCTTCACACGCATGACCACGGTACGCTTACGACTGGGCTCCCAGTGGCGGGTCTCCTGGTAGATGATGCCGCCCTCCTCGAGCACCTCGGCCTGACGGCAGATCTCGTAGGCAAGGCCATCGTGCAGGCTCTTAAACGAGTTGAGGTTCTTAAGCTCGGTCTTGGTGCCCAGCTTGGTCTCGCCACGGCGGCGCAGCGACACGTTGCCGTCGCAGCGCATGGAACCCTTCTCCATGGAGCAGTCCGAAATGCCCAGCGTCACAAAGATGCGACGGAGCTTCTCCATAAACAGGCGCGCTTCCTCGGGCGTACGCAAGTCGGGCTCAGTCACGAGTTCAATCAAAGGCGTGCCGCAGCGGTTGTAGTCGACGAGCGACTCGGCCGCGGCGGTAATGCGGCCTTCGGCGCCGCCCACGTGCACCATCTTGGCGGCATCCTCCTCCATGTGGATGCGCAGGATGCGAATAGGCACCGTGTAGGAACCGTCCTCGCGACGCTCGGGCATCTGCAGGTTGGACGCGTCATAACTGGCCAGGTGGCCGGCGCGCTGGTTGCCCTCGCGCATGGTCGACGTCATGGACGTGGACAGGCCCTCGGCATTGGCCGAAGCGCTCGCCAGGCTCTGGGCCTCGGCCTCGCCAAACGCGCAGTCGGGACGCTCGGCGGCACCGCGACCGGTCACGTCCAGGTCCAGGTGACCGTACATGGCAAAGGCGACCGGACCCTGCGTAGTCTGGAAGTTCTTGGCCATATCGGGATAGAAGTAGTGCTTGCGGTAGAACATCGAGTGGCGCTGAATCTCGCAGTTGGTGGCGAGACCCGCCTTGACGATGCTCTCGATGGCGCGCTTGTTGGGCACCGGCAGGGCGCCGGGCAGGCCCAGGCACACCGGGCACACGTTGGCGTTGGGCTCGTCATCGTGGCTGAGCCTGCAGTTGCAGAACATTTTGGTATCGAGTGCGGTGAGCTCGGTATGGATCTCCAGGCCGATCACGGCCTCCCAATCCTGCAGGACCTCGGAAAGCTCCTTCATTACAGCTCGCCTCCCTTCCCGGCAAAATCGGGCGCGACGGAAAGCGCGGGCGCACCCGTGGCGGCATCGGCAAAGCCGCGCTCCAGGGCGCGGGCAAACGTGAGCAGCTGACGGTCCTTAAACGCAGGTCCCACCAGCTGGGCAGAAACAGGCAGCTGAGTATCCTCGCCCAGGCCCAGCGGCACCGAGATGCCACCGTTGCCGCAAATGTTGAGCGAGATGGTGTACAGGTCGGAAAGGTACATCTGCGTGGGGTCGCTGATCTCGCCAAACTTAAATGCCGTGCGCGGCGAGGCGGGCATGAGGATGGTGTCCACCTTGGCATACGCGGCGTCGTAGTCCTGCGTGATGAGCGTGCGGGCCTTTTGCGCAGCGTAGTAGTACTTGTCGTACACGCCCGAGCTCAGCAGGTAGGCGCCGAGCATCTGACGGCGCTTGGCCTCGGCGCCAAAGCCGTGGGCGCGCGAAAGCGAGCTCTGGTCGGACAGGTTGGCGCAGCCCTCCTCCTGATAGCCGTAGCGAATGCCGTCGAAGCGGGCCAGGTTGGAGAACGCCTCGGCCGGGCCAATGACGTAGTAGGCGGCGATGGCGGCGTCCAGGTGCGGCAGGTCGACCTCGACCAGCTCGGCACCCTGGTTCTGCAGCTCCTGGGCGGCACGCTGAACAGCGGCCTTGACCTCGGGCGTCAGGCCCTCGGCCTCCATAAACGCAGGGATGATGCCCACGCGCTTGCCCTCGATGCTGTCGTTGAGATGCTCGGTAAAGTCGACGGCACAGTCCTGGCTGGTGCAGTCGTACGGATCGTGGCCCGCGCCGGTAAGCGCGTTCATGGCCAGCGCGACGTCCTCGACCGTGCGGCCAAAGGGACCCACCTGGTCGAGCGACGAGCCAAAGGCAACCACGCCGTAACGGCTCACGGCGCCATACGTGGGTTTAAAGCCCACCACGCCGCACAGCGACGCCGGCTGGCGAATGGAGCCGCCGGTGTCCGAGCCCAGCGAGAGCGCGACCTCGCCCGCGGCGACGGCTGCAGCGGAGCCGCCTGAGGAGCCGCCGGGCACGCGCTCGGTATCCCAAGGGTTGTTGGTGCGGTGGAACGCCGAGCTCTCGGTAGAGCTGCCAAAGGCAAACTCGTCCATGTTGGCCTTGCCCATGGGCAGGCAGCCGGCATCGAGCATGCGCTGGACGCAGGTAGCGGTGTAGACGCTCTGGTAGTCCCCGAGCATGCGAGAAGCGCAGGTGGTGCGCGTGCCCACGAGGTTCATGTTGTCCTTAATGGCCAGCGGCACGCCCGCGAGGGCGGGGTCCAGGCACTGTCTCTTATACACATCTCCGAGCCCACGAGACTCCTG
>USOF01000239.1 GCA_900556285.1 uncultured Collinsella sp.
ACGAGATGCTCAGGAGTCTCGTGGGCTCGGAGATGTGTATAAGAGACAGGCCTAGGCGCCGATCTCGGGCAGCTCGGGAACATTGGTGTCGCCCGTACGGTCGCCGATGCAGATCTGCCACAGCTCGGTCCAGGTGCCATCGTCCTCGATCTTCTTAAGGAAGTCGTTGACAAAGGCGACACCGTCGGAATCGAGCGGCAGGCCGATGCCATAGGGCTCCTTGCTGCCGAAGGGCTTGCCGGCGATCTTGTACTTACCGGGCTCGCGGACCAGGGCGCTCTGCTGCATGTTGTTATCGATGACGTAGGCGTCAACGCGGCCCTGCTGGAGTGCCTGACGAGCCTCCTCGTCGGTCTTGAACTCCTGCTGGCTGGCCTTGGGAGCGAACTCCTCCAGGATGGCGGGGCCGTTGGAGCCGGACTGGACGGCGACGTTCTTGTCGGCCAGGTCGTCGACGCTCTTGATGTCGTCGTTATCGGCGAGTACCAGGATGGCCTGCTGGGTGTAGTAGTAGGGACCGGCAAAGGAGACGAGTTTCTTGCGCTCATCGGTAATGGTGTAGGTGGCGAAGACGGCGTCGACCTGGCCGTTCTGCAGGACGGACTCACGCGTGTCCGAGGTTACCTGGGTGATCTCGACCTTGTTCTCGCCCAGAATGTAGTTGGACAGGAGCTGTGCGATACCGGCATCGAAGCCGCGGGTCTGACCGTCTTTCTCGTTGAGGAGGGAGAAGAGCGTAGAGGTCTGAACGCCACCGATCTTAAAGACGCCGGCGTCCTTGACGGCCGTGGCCCAGGTGCTGGCGGCGATGGCGTCGTCATCGGCCTTGGGGCCGTTGTCGACGAGCTTGTCGAATGCCTTAGCGTCGAGCGTGGTGGAAACTTCGGTATCCTCGGAGCTCTTGGAAGAGCCGGCGGCGGAACCCTTGTCGGCCTCGGCGCTGGTGTCGGAGCAGCCGGCAAGACCAAGGCCGGCGACGGTTGCGAAGGTGGCGGCAACGAAGCCGCGGCGGTCGAGAACGACCTGCTGGGAGAGGTTCTTGCTCATGGTTGAACACCTTTCTCAATAAAATCCCTAGCGGTTGAGTAGAGTTATACCCTATCGCGCTCAAATGGGTCAACACGAAATAACTCAGAAACATACTTACCTTATGGGTTATTGAACCAACCAAAAAGGGACAGGTTTATTTTGGTAGGTTTTATCTGGGGAAACGTCGATTATTACGGCTGGGATAGCGTTTTGCCGACGGCATGATCGCTCGCAGCGGTCGCTATAATGGCGGCAACGCGACGCATATATAAGTAAGGAGATCGCGTATGAACGGTTATTCGTTTTTCGCACCGACCAAGGTGTTGTTTGGCGCGGGCAAATTGGGCGAGCTGGGCGCGCAGAAGCTGCCCGGCACCAAAGCGCTCATCGTTACCACGGGTGGCAACTCGGTCAAGCGCTTTGGATATCTAGGACGTTTGGAGGCCGAGCTCGAACGCGCCGGCGTGGCGCACGAGCTGTTCGATCGCATTGAGCCTAACCCGCTGCGCGATACCGTCAACGCGGGTGGCTGGGTGGCGCGTACCCATGGCTGCGACTTTGTCCTGGCGCTCGGCGGCGGCTCGGTCATGGACGGCAGCAAGGGCATCTGCGCAGTGGCGACCAACCCGCATGCCGATACCGAGGGCAACGAGTGCCCCGGTGACATCTGGGACTTTGTGAATGGCGGCACTGCGCTCGGCCTGCCGATCCCCAACGATCCGCTGCCGCTTGTTTGCGTGGCCACCACGGCGGGTACCGGCTCCGAGGTCGATGCAGGCGGTGTTCTGTCCTGCGAAGAAAATGATGAGAAGCTTCGTCTGGGCGATCCGCGCCTGTTCCCGGTGCTTTCGATCGTTGATCCCGAGCTCATGGTGAGCGTTCCGGCACGTCTGACCGCCTATCAGGGATTCGACGCCCTGTTCCATTGTGTTGAGTGCTACATCTCAAATACCAACACGCCCGTGGGTGACATGATTTGCCGCGAAGGCATCCGCCGTGCCGCCGTGGCACTGCCTACGTGCGTTAATAATGGCGATGACCTGGAGGCGCGCTCGAGCCTTGCGTTTGCCAACACGCTCGGCGGTTATGCCATGGATGCCTCGGGCACCACGGGCTCGCATGGTCTTGAACATGGCATGAGCGCGCATCATCACGACCTGCCGCACGGCGCCGGCCTCATTATGATTGCCCGTGCCTATCACACGTGGATGATCGATCACGGTGCCGCACCAGAGCGCTATATCGACATGGCGCGTCTAATGGGCAATGCCGCCGCGGATGATCCGCACGATTTTGTGATTGAGCTCACGCGCCTGCTGGAGGCTTGCCATGTGGCCGACCTTGCCATGAGCGAGTGGGGGATTACGGTCGAAGAGTTGCCGACCATCGCGCACAATGCCCTGACGACCAACGGCGTCCTGTTCAGCCACGACCCCGTGACGCTGACCGACTCCGACGTCGTCACAATTCTCAAGAACAGCTACCGTTAGTTGCCTTGCTGCTTTGTCTCGATCTGTAACATCTGCAGCCGTTTTTACCGAGTAACTGTTACAGATCGAGATTATCTCCTTAGGGGGATTCGAATGTCTCAATCTGTAACATCTGGACGGACAAAAGGTCTCTATCTGTTACAGATTGAGACAAAGGTTGGGGACTAAGACGTCTTGTCTAGATCTGTAACAGTTAGACGGGAATTCGGGCCCTAGATGTTACAGATTGAGATAATTGAGTCGCGAAAATAAAAGGCTCTGTTAGACCAGGATTGACATGCCGACCTGCCGGCTAACTCGCCGTCTCC
>USOF01000240.1 GCA_900556285.1 uncultured Collinsella sp.
TACGAGATGCTCAGGAGTCTCGTGGGCTCGGAGATGTGTATAAGAGACAGACAGGTAGCTCAGCGTCAAAAAACCGCCGTAGCTTTGGCCGAGCGTGACCCACGGCTTGCCGCCAAAGCCCACTAGGCGCAGGTACTCAAAATCGCGCACGATGGAACTGGCGAGGTGGCGCTTGAGGAAGTCCGCCTGCGAGCGTGCTGTATCGGCGCCGGCGGCCGTTGCGCGATCACCCAGTGCCTTGATCGTGCGTCCGTCCACGCAGCTACTGCGTCCGGTGCCGCGCTGGTCGGGAAGGACCACGCGGAAGTGCTTGACGGCCTCCTCGATCCAGCCGTCGCTTGTGGGCGACAGCGGACGTGGGCTCTCGCCGCCGGGGCCGCCCTGCAAAAACAGGAGCAGCGGCAGATCGTCGTTGATGCGGTCGGGCGCGCTAACCACGCGGTAGAAGAGCTTGATGCTCTCGGGCGCGCCGGCGATGGGTGCCGGCATGGCGCCGCGGCGCATGGTACTGCCGACGGCCAGGAGCATCGGCTCCAGGCCGCGCCAGTCAAGGGGGACGTCGATGCTGTGGTCCTCGACATACAGGCCGGGGACGTGGTACGAAGTGATGAGGGCCATGTGAGTCTTCCGTTCGTTGCGGTGTTTCGGGTTGACCAATTCTACCGCCGCGGGCGAGGCCATGCGCAAATCGGCTACCATGGTTGCAAACTTCTAGGAGAAAGGGCCGCCCATGTCGGTCGATATAGCCACGTATGTCCACGATCTTGCCGTTGCCGCCAAGGCAGCGTCGGCCTCGCTTGCCACGGCGAGCGATGAGCAGCGCCAGGAGGCCGTGCGCGCCATGGCCGCAGCACTGCGCAACGGTGTCGACTCCATCGTCGCCGCCAACGAGCTCGACATGTCCGCCGCGCGCGATGCGGGTACCTCGGCCGGACTGCTCGATCGCCTGCTGCTGACGCCTGAGCGCGTCGAGGGCATGGCCGCCGGCCTGGAAAAGCTCGCCGAGCTGCCCGATCCCGTGGGCCGCGTGCTCGACCACCGCGTGCTTGCAAGCGGCGTGGACCTGACCCGTGTGAGTGTTCCGCTGGGCCTGGTCGCTATGGTCTACGAGGCGCGCCCCAACGTGACGGCCGACGCCGCAGGCATCTGCATCCGTACCGGCAACGCCTGTATTCTGCGCGGCGGCTCGCTGGCCTATCACTCGTGTGCCATGATCGCCGAGCTGCTGGCCGATGCGCTCGAGGCCAAGGGCTTCCCGCGCGAGGCCGTGTCGATGATCGAGTCCACCGACCGCGAGGCCACTGGCGAGCTCATGAAGCTCCGCGGCATTGTCGACGTACTCATTCCGCGCGGCGGTGCGGGCCTGATCCAGCGCTGCGTGCGCGAGTCGCTTGTGCCGGTGATTGAGACGGGCACGGGCAACTGCCACATCTACGTGCATGAATCCGCCGACTTTGATAAGGCGCTCAACATTATCGTCAACGCTAAGACGCAGCGCGTGGGCGTGTGCAATGCCGCCGAGTCGCTGCTGGTCGACCATGCTGTGGCCGATGCGTTTTTGCCTGCGGTCGTTGCCGTGCTGCACGATCACGGCGTGCTCATTCACGGCGACGAGGCCACGTGCGCCGCGTGCGCCGACGCCGGCTTTGTGGAGGGCGATGACTACGTCGCCGCGACTGAGGAGGACTGGGGTCGCGAGTACCTGGCGCTCGAGATGAGCGTGAAGGTCGTGGCAAACGAGGACCAGGCCATCGCACACATCAATCGCTACGGCACGATGCACTCCGAGGCCATCGTTGCCGAGGACACGGACGCTTGCGAGCGCTTCCTGGATGCGGTCGATGCCTCGGCCGTGTACGCCAACGCCAGCACGCGCTTCACTGACGGCGGCGAGTTTGGCCTGGGCGCCGAGATTGGCATCTCGACCCAAAAGCTCCACGCCCGTGGCCCCTTTGCCGCCGAGGCCCTCACTACCTACAAATACAAGCTCCGAGGCACCGGCCAGGTCCGCCCCTAACGTCCGCGCAAACAAAAACCACCACAAAGGTGCCTTTCCCCTTTGTGGTGGTTTTAAGTGGCGCGGGCGGTTAGGCCTGGAAGGTATCGTGGTCGGGGGCGAAGGACTGCATGGCTGCGATGGTGCGGTCGAAGAGCTCAGGAAGCTCCCAGCCCAGCATCTCGGCGCCCTGCGAAATCACGTCGCGCGAGCAGCCGGCGGCAAAGCGCTTGTCCTTGAACTTCTTCTTGAGCGACTTGGTCGTAAAGTCCATAACGCTCTTGCTCGGGCGCATGATGGCTGCAGCGCCGATCAGGCCGGTGAGCTCATCGCAGGCAAACAGGATCTTTTCCATCTGCAGCTCGGGCTTGGGCAGCGAGGTGTTGAAGTCGGACGTGTGCGTTTGGATGGCGCGAATGAGCTCGGGAGACGCACCTTCGCCCTCAAGAATCTCGGCAGCATAGATGGTGTGGTTCATGGGGTCGTCCTCATGCTCCTCCCAATCCAGGTCGTGCAGCAGACCGACGATGCCCCAAAACTCCTCGTTCTCGGGGTCGAACTCGCGCGCAAAGTAGCGCATAGTGCCCTCGACCGTCTCGCCATGGGTGATATGGAACGGGTCCTTGTTGTGCTCATTGAGCAGTTCGAACGCGCGGTCGCGGGTGATTCCGGCGGTAAGCGGCTCTGCCATAAGAGACTCCTTGTGCTCGTGGGTATCGATAAGAATGAATACTACTAGAACAAGAAAACCACCACAAAGGTGCCTGTCCCCTTTGTGGTGGTTTTTGGCGCGGAGGGGTTAGTTGAGGG